>CAYSAH010000128.1:2601-9253 GCA_964428945.1 uncultured Bacteroidaceae bacterium
AATAAGATCGATTCCGGTGCGATCCTTTCCAGGAAAAGTACACTGCGCTCATAAGCCTGTAACCTGACAGGCAGGATATCATCTTTTAAATCCAGGTTGAAATCATGCTTCCTCCGCTTGTCTTCCTGCTTGCTCGAGGTACGTAAAAAGATGAATACTGTAAAAAAAAGAACCAGGGAAGGGATCGTATATTTCAGGATTTCAAGCAAAACTTCCATGTTAATTATTTTTTGCAAGTAGTTATCTACAATATTAACGAATTTATAATTAAAACAGTATTTTTGAACCGTCAAACACATTTCAGAATTCATTAAAAATAAACATTATGGAACGATTGTCATCCCGAATTAAAGCTTTATCGCCTTCAGCTACCATTGCCATGAACCAAAAAGGAAGAGACCTTAAGGAGAAGGGGGTAGATGTGATCAATCTGAGTGTCGGAGAACCCGATTTTTTCACCCCTGATCATATAAAAGAAGCTGCGAAGAAAGCTGTTGATGATAATTTTTCATTCTATGCTCCTGTTGCAGGATATCCTTCGTTACTGAATGCAATAGTTGCAAAATTAAAGCGTGAGAATAACCTGGATTACACACCAGCACAGATCGTTGTTGGAACGGGTGCAAAACATGCGCTTGCTAATGTTATTGAATGCCTGATAGAAAAGGGAGAAGAAGTTATTATTCCTGCTCCTTACTGGGTAAGCTATGCCGAGCAGGTAAAAATTGCAGAAGGAGTGAATGTTATCGTTTCCACCAGCATTGATGACGAATTTAAAATGACTCCGGAGCAACTGAGAGCAGCTATTACACCTAAAACCCGCGCTCTGCTGCTCTGCTCACCTTCAAATCCTACCGGAAGTGTTTATACAAAAGAAGAACTTAAGGCCCTTGCTGATGTGATCGCTGAACATGAAGAGATTTTTGTCATCGCTGATGAAATCTACGAGCATATCAATTTTGTTGGCGGCCATGAAAGTATTGCCCAGTTTGAAAATATTCGCGACAGGGTCATAATAATAAATGGCGTTTCAAAAGCTTATGCAATGACAGGTTATCGCATCGGTTATATGGCAGGACCTGTTTGGCTTGCGAAAGCAGTTACGAAATTACAGGGACAGGTTACTTCGGGAGCGACTTCTGTGGCCATGCAGGCAGCAACGGCTGCCCTTACAGGCGATCAGTCCTGCCTGGCCGAAATGAACCAGGCATTCCGCAGAAGAAGGGATCTGGTACTTGGCCACCTGGCTGAGATCGATGGCGCAAAATGTCCGACACCTGGTGGGGCTTTCTATGTGTTCCCGGATTTAAGCTATTATTTTGGAAAATCTTTTGGAGATAAGAAGATCAACGATTCGATGGATCTTTGTATTTACCTGCTTGAAGAAGGACATATTGCAACAGTACCTGGTTCCGCCTTTGGTGCTGAGGAATGTGTGAGGATCTCCTATGCCAATTCGGATGAGAATCTTGAAAAGGCAATGGTCAGGCTGAAAAAGGCGCTTGCTGCTTTGAAATAAGATCTTAATTTTTTACCGGCGACTAATTCCAGGATTAGAATGCACGATTTATGTATGTGCTGTAGTCCTTAATAATGGGTGTATATTCCTGCTGGAAGTGAATGGAATCCACCATGAAATCGGCACTTGACCTGTTACATGCTGTCGGAACATTATACAAAACCGTAATTCTAAGTAAGGCTTTTACATCCACATCATGCGCCTGGGGTTGCATAGGATCCCAGAAAAAGATCATGATGTCGATTTTCCCTTCAGTAATCAGCGCTCCAAGTTGCTGATCGCCACCCAGGGGACCAGATTTCAGTTTTGTGATTGACAATGGCATTGTTGTTTTTTTCGTCAATGCCTCCTCTATCATTTTTCCGGTTGTGCCAGTACACACCAATTCGTGGTGGTGCAATTTCGACCAGTTATATTCAACCCATGCCTTAAGATCTTCTTTCCTGTTGTCGTGAGCCACAAGGGCAATTCTCTTAATGGTATTCATCGTTTATAATAAGTGAGAATGAATTTTAATTAAAATATTCTGATGCAAAAGTAGTTCTTATTAAACAAATCAGTAAAACTAAGTGTATTATAATATTATTTTTGTTCTTGAAATAATTGTTAAGCTATGCTTGAAAGGAAAATAACAAAAGGAGCAGGAAGATATGCCAGGATATCCTTATTGATAGTTTTCGTTGGGTTAATGACGAGTGTAATTATCGTATTCAACAAGTACCAGAGCGTATTCAATGAAAATGTTGATGTCAAAGAAGATCATATATTCATTTATATTCCAACGGGCAGCAGCTACGAAGAGGTGTTTCAACAAATCGACAGTATGAATATCCTCATCAATGAAAAATCGTTCCAGTGGGTTGCAGTGAGAAAGGGATATCCATCAAATGTAAAACCCGGCCGTTACCGTATCGATGATGGGATGAACAACAATGAACTGGTAAATTTGCTTCGCGCAGGCAACCAGGCTCCTGTGATGGTTATCTTCAATAATTTGCGTACACTTGATCAACTGGCAGGGAAGGTATCAAAATATCTGGAATGTGATTCACTTGAATTGCTCCGCCACCTCAAGAACCCCGATGTTCCTGCGAAATACGGATTTACGGAGGAAACCTTTAAAGCCATGTTCATACCGAATACTTACGAAATGTACTGGACTTCCACTCCGATTGATTTTACTGACCGGATGGCTAAGGAATATGAAAAATTCTGGGAGAAGAGGGACAAGAAACTCGACAGACTGAAACTAACACGGGAAGAGGTTTCAACCCTTGCATCCATTGTTGATGAAGAGACACTTATTGACAGCGAGAATCCGAGAGTGGCAGGAGTTTATATGAACAGGATAAAAACAGGCATGCCCCTGCAGTCATGTCCCACACTAAAATATGCGCTTGACGACTGGACCATCACAAGGGTTCTTTATGAATATCAGCAGGTAGATTCCCCATATAATACATATAAACATAAAGGGCTGCCTCCCGGTCCAATAATTATCCCCTCTGTTTCTGCCATTGATGGAGTGCTGGATTATGAGAATCACAATTACCTTTATTTATGTGCCAAGGCAGATTTCAGCGGTACGCACGCATTTTCGCGTAATCTTCAGCAACATAATCAGTATGCAGCTGAATACCAGAAAGAGCTGAACAAGCGAAAGATATATAGGTAGGGGGGCGAAAGGCTCAAGGCGTCAGGCATCAGTTATCAGGGGTATCAGGCGCGAGGTTTCAGCAACAAGCAGACCTTATGAGGTTCTATGATTTTTTAAGTAACAAGTAACATCAGCTATCCAATAATGCTGACTTCCCTTTCAAGATTAATTTGAAATTTTTCTTCAACTCCATTGCGTATCTTTTCGGAAAAGCTAAATATCTCCTTGCCTGTAGCATTCCCATAATTAACAATAACGAGAGGCTGATTTGGCCATGTACCGGTATCGCCTTCCCTGACTCCTTTAAAACCTGCATTTTCAATTAACCAGGCAGCCGGAACTTTCATTGAATTTTTTCCGGCAGGATACCCGGGAATCATTTCATAAGCCTGCTTTAGTTTTTGATAGTGCCTGACCGGAATGACCGGATTTTTGAAAAAGCTGCCTGCATTTCCTGTAAGTGAGGGGTCAGGCAATTTTTCTTTCCTGATCGATATGATCGTATCCCTCAGGCCGGTAAGGTCCTGTCTCCCTGATTTCAGGAATTCCTCCTTTACATTTCCATAATCGAGTTGCAGCTCACCTTTTTTCTGTAATCGAAACATCACTCCGGTTACAATGTATCTTTGGTTCAATCCATGCTTAAAGATGCTGTCACGATATCCGAATTCGCATGCAGAATTCGAAAGAATCTCCGATTGCATCCCGTCGATATTCAGCACTTCAACATATTCAATAATATCTTTGGCCTCCCTGCCGTATGCCCCTATATTTTGAACAGGGGCAGCCCCTACCGAGCCGGGGATCAGCGACAGGTTTTCCGGACCATACCAACCTTGCTTAACACAATATTCAACAAAACTGTCCCAATTTTCACCTGCTCCAACTTTTACAAGTATTTCTGAATCAGACTCATCAATTTTCTTTATGCCTTTTATCAATGGTCGAATTACCAATCCATTATAGGGTTCAGCGAATAAGAGGTTACTGCCTTCCCCAATAATCATTATTTGCCATGACCGTTCGCTTGCATATTTCACAGCGAATTCCAAATCCTCCGGTTTTGCAGCTTCACTGAACCAGGAGGAGACAATATCAACGCCAAAAGTTGTGTTATTCTTCAGGGAGTAATTGCGATGAATCTTAATCATGATGACGGAATATACTTCAAAGATAACCAAGATCGCATAATATTTCTATCTTAGTGTGAAGTGAAACTTATTACTATTACAGTTATAAATGACCTGGTCACGGACCAGCGCCTGCACCGGATGGCAGCGACCCTGGTTCGGGAAGGATATTCCGTAGAGGCTATCGGGCGAAAGCTTAGGGGGAGTCTGCCCATTGAGAATGCCCCTTTCAGAATCAGGAGGATTTTAATGCTTTTTTCAAAGGGGCCGCTATTTTATGCTTTTTATAACCTTCGGCTTTTCATTCTTCTTCTCTTAAAAAGGAAACCTGATCTCCTGGTTTCTTATGACCTCGATACGCTTCTGCCAAATTTTCTCGTGAGCCGAATCCGGAAAATACCACTGCTTTATGATAGTCATGAATATTTTACTGAGGTACCGGAGTTGGTTCACCGTCCCCAGGTAAAGAAAGTATGGGAGTGGCTGGAAGGAATGATTGTACCAAGGCTGAAACATGCCATTACTGTAAGCGAATCTGTTTCCAGAGTTTTTAATGAAAAATACGGGATTGAATTTGTAACGATCAGGAATGTCCCATTTAAAAGGGAATATGCAAAAAGAACAGAGGATGTTAAGCAGGTAGGGCAGAATTACAGGATCATTTACCAGGGTTCAGTAAATCTTGCAAGGGGTGTTGATCTTATGATACGATCAATTGGATATTTGGAAAATGTCACCCTGGATGTAGTGGGTGATGGTGATTTAATTGAAGATATGAAACTTTTAGTGGAAGAGCTTGGAATAGAGAATAAAGTGACCTTCAAAGGTAAGATTCCCCCCAATGAACTTGTTTGGCTTACAGGGAATTACGACCTTGGATTAAGCCTGGAGGAGGATTTTGGCCTGAATTACAGGTTTGCACTTCCAAATAAGTTATTTGATTATATACAGGCGCGTATACCTGTTTTGTGTTCTGATCTGCCGGAAATGGCTGCATTAGTAAAAGAATATGATATTGGGGAGGTATGTAAGGTACGTGAGCCCGGATCCCTTTCCCGGCAGATCCTTAAAATGCTTGGCGATGAAACTTTGAGAACCCAATGGAGGAAGAACCTGGATAAGGCTGCAAATGAGCTGTGCTGGGAAAATGAGGAAAAAAAATTGATAGGACTGGTAAATAGGGCTATGGCGTAAGATTTAACAAATCTGGATTAATAGTGTTATAAAAGGAAATAAAGAAAGAGATATGAAAAATGCTTTAAGTATACTTTTATTGGTTATTACCAGCCTGTCGCTTAGTGCCCAGGTAGATTTCAGAAGGATAGAATCAGCAGAGGAAATGGATAAGGTCTGGAGTGATGCAGCCAGTCAGAATAAACCTGTATTCGTTGATATATATGCAACATGGTGTGGTCCGTGTAAATGGTTGGATGCAAATGTGTTCGCAACTGTGGAGGCAGGAGAGTATATGAACCATGAATTTATCAACGTTAAGCTTGACGGGGAGTCTGAATTCGGACGGGTTTTTGCAATGAAGAGCGGATTGAGTGCATATCCATCGCTTTTTCTTTTTAATTCTGAACAAAAGATGATGAATATGCTTGTGGGGGCGAAACCATGGGAAGAATTGCAGCCGGCTATGTCTTCCACGCTTGAATTTTTTCCCGTTCTTGAAGTTCTTCAGAGCAAATTTGAATCAAACCTTCTGAAAAAAGAAGAGTATCCTCAATTTACCAGGGCACTTCGGAAAATGGGAAAGGTGGACTACGGTGTTGCTGTTGCAAAGCGTTACACTGATATGTATATAAAAGGCGATAAATTATCCAAAGAAGATTTACAGGTTATTGCCTATTACACTTATCAGAAAACCGAAAACTGGTCAGGGCTGGTTTCAGATATTCCTAAACTGAAGGAGTCACTGGGAGATGATCTCGAAAATTTTGTTGATCATGCTTTAACCCAATCTATTGAATCAGCTGTTGATAATAAGGATATTTCTTATATAACAGAGATAAATGATATTTTACCCAAACTTGTTTCGGGTACCTCGATGGACCCGGTTGAAATGGAAACAAGGTCCTACATTTACTTCTATCACTATAGTGATCTGATAAATGAAATGATCGCCTATATCGATAATGAATTTAAAAACAAGAGAAGCGGGAACGATGATTGGTTATTCCTTGCTGCATCGAATGCAGTATTTCTTGATCCCCAAAACAGACCAGTTGCTGAGAAAGGTCTTGAATGGTTTCAAAAATGTATTGACCTCAGGGAAACACAGGAATACTATTACCATCTTGCACTCTGTGAATATTTTACTGATTCGCAGGAAAAATCAATAGC
>CAYSAH010000129.1:0-9219 GCA_964428945.1 uncultured Bacteroidaceae bacterium
ACCCACACCAACAAACATTTCAACAAAATCGGATCCGGACATGGAGAAAAAAGGAACATTTGCCTCCCCTGCAACCGCTTTTGCAAGCAGGGTTTTACCTGTTCCCGGAGGTCCGACAAGCAAAGCACCTTTTGGTATCTTGCCACCCAGGTTGGTATATTTTTTTGGATTTTTAAGAAAATCAACGATCTCCCTTATTTCAACTTTTGCCTCTTCAAGACCCGCCACATCTGTAAAATCGACTTTTACATTCGATTCTTTGTCAAAAATCTGCGCCCGGGATTTACCGACATTGAAAATGTTGTTTGCACCACCAGCACCTCCACCGGCACCTCCGCCCATGCGTCGAAGCATGAAGATCCATATACCCAGGATAAGCAGGAAAGGCAAGATCCAGAGAAGCATTTCACCCAGGACATTTTTCCTGGTAACTGTTGTATATTCAGGACTTTTTTCAGGTGGCAGTTCGTTCATTACTTTATTGAGTTCCTGCCCAAATACATCGGGAAAAACTATGGTAAAATAATATTGCGGAAGGTTCTGACCAAGCATCGAATTGCTTCTTTTCTTGTTCAGCTCAGAATACTTTGCATCAGCAAGTTTTTCAGGTTTAATATATATCTCAACCTTCTCTTTGTTAACTATCACGATCTTCTGAACATCTCCTGATTTCAACATCTCGAAAAAAGAATTCGAGTTTGTCTCTAACATGTTGCCGGTACTTCCAAGGAACTGCATTCCGACAAGTGCCAGTAACACGATCCCTACAATCCAGTAAGTATTGATCTTGGGTTTATTACCCGGTTTATTTGGTCCACCGGTATTGCCCGGTTTATTCACTTTTTCTGCCATTTTTTTTAAATTACTTAACATCTTCAATTCTTTCCATTTCTCCGTCTGCCCATAAATCTTCCAGGTTGTAAAATGACCTTTTCTCATTGAGAAAGATATGTACAACAATATCAAAGTAATCAATTAAAATCCAAAATGAATTATCATTTCCTTCAATATGATGAGCTGCGATCTTAAGTTCAGATTTTACTTTGCGGTACACTGAGTCCGAAAGGGCATCAACCTGCGTTGTTGAGTCACCATGACAGATAACAAAATAATCACAAATCGCGTATCCTACCTTTTTAAGATTGATAGTTACAATATCTTTTCCTTTTTTTTCTTTAAGCGCTTCCAGGATAATT
This sequence comes from uncultured Bacteroidaceae bacterium, assembly GCA_964428945.1. Lineage (GTDB taxonomy): Bacteria > Bacteroidota > Bacteroidia > Bacteroidales > M55B112. The sequence continues at coordinate 1,197 of CAYSAH010000129.1, forward strand.
TCAAGCTTTTCCTGTGTTTCGCTCTTTTTGGATTTGGTCATTAATTAGTGGAATCAAATATGCTTTTTATTCTTTTATAATCTTATACAAATTTATGAGTTATTTTTATAACCCAATTTGATCTCTATTGTTTAATCCAATAATTATATTCAAAAACTATACCATGGGAAGCAAGCTGTTCACTTATAAAGAGATTCAATCTACAAATAAGGATGCTGACCGCCTGATTTCGATGGGGGAAATAGAGAATGAATGTTTTGTATTGTCTGAATATCAGACAAATGGGAAGGGGAGGGCAGGAAATGTCTGGATAAGTGAAGCGGGTAAAAATATCCTTATGAGCATGGTGGAGTTTCCTGCATTTTTGTCAGTAGAAGAGCAGTTCCAACTGTCAAAAGCTGTATCATTGGGTATTTCCGATTTTTTATTTGAGATTTCTGTCCCCTGCAGGATCAAATGGCCGAATGATATTTTGGTAAACTCTGAGAAAATAGCAGGAATCCTTATTGAGAACAGTATAATGGGATCTGTTATCAGGCATAGTATTATTGGAATTGGACTGAATGTGAACCAGCTAAATTTTCCGGAATTCGAATACAAAGCCACAAGCCTGGCAAAGCTGAAAGGCATTGTGTTTGACAGGGATCAAATGACAGGATTGCTGATTGGGAAACTTAAGACGAGGTACGGGCAATTGGAGCGTGGAGAATATAAGAAAATCGATGAGGATTATACCGGTCAGCTTTTTATGATCAATGAAGAGTCCGTTTTCAGGAAAGGTTCTGAAAGCATAAAAGGGACCATCAGGGGAGTGAATGAAAGTGGAGAGTTGCTTATTGAGTCAGGCAAAAGCTTAAGCACTTATGGTTTCCACGAAATCAAAATGGTTTATTAAGAAGGGAATTCGAATTTTTCTATTTCTTCAACAAGGGAATCCACGAATTTCTTCAGGTTTCCCTTTACCATGGAGAGCAAGATCTGATTCAGCAGTGGTTCAATGGTCACTTTCAACCTGGTATCTGCTTCTCCGATCTGAACCAGCTGTATCCACAGGTTGAAATTATATTGTGAAATTGCAGGATCACTAACGATCTTCACCATCTTATCTTTTTCTTTTTCAGCTATACTTAGTGCAATGTTCCCTAGCAGGTCCATGCTGAAAGTGCATTTATCGCTTCCTGCCTGCCAGTTCGAAACGCTGTTTGCCGGGATGAAGTTGTTAAAATTTCTGAAGTCGGTAACGAAATCATAGATGTGTTTCGCGGGGTAGGATGATTTGCCTGTTTTGCTTTCAATTTTCATGGCATGGATGCGGTTTTGAAGATCTTTAAACAGCCCAGTTGGAAGGATCCAGCCTCCATTTTCTTAAAAGGGGCAACTGGGTTTCCTCAATATACCCACTTTCCAGGGCCTGGTTAAGCATGGTGTCGTAGTCTGTAAGCGTCATTACCTTCAGTCCATTCTCCCTGAATGACTGTTCGGATGTTTCAAATCCGTATGTAAATGCAGCCACCATACCGATCACTGTGCATCCTGCATCACGAAGGGCTTCTACAGCTTTCATGGAACTGCCTCCTGTTGATATCAGATCCTCGATAACAATCACTTTCTGACCTGCCTGGTAACTTCCTTCGATAAGGTTTTGCATTCCGTGTCCCTTGGCTGCGCTCCGCACATAAATAAAAGGTAATTCCATGGCATCTGCAACCAGTGCTCCCTGTGCGATCGCTCCGGTAGCAACTCCTGCAACAAGCTCCGGGACCTCAAAATTCTCCCTTATACATTCCACATATGCATTCCTGATGGCTGTCCTGATCCCGGGGAAAGAAAGGGTTTTCCTGTTGTCGCAATAAATGGGTGATTTCCACCCAGATGCCCATGTAAACGGACTTGCAGGTTCTAATTTTATTGCTTTACTTTGTAATATGAATTCAGCTATACGTCTAGTAGTTTTCATCATTGACAAATGTATAAAGTTTTTTTCAAGGATAGAACGGTTTATTTTGGGGATGATTTTTCAAGAAGCTTTGAAAGAAATAATGGCCTGTTCTATAAGTATAATAACCTCCAGGAGCTTACTGAACTCGTGCATGCATTTTACGATCTTACCCGGATTGAAAAACTCTTCATTTTTCACAATGACATAATTGCACTTTTTGAGGAATTCAAGGCCTGTTTCAATTACATAAGTGCTGCAGGAGGTCTTGTTATCAGGCCTGATGGAAAATTCCTGATCATGAAACGGGATGGACTCTGGGATCTGCCAAAAGGAAAACTTGAGAAAGGCGAAAGCCCTGAAGAAGCTGCCATCAGGGAAGTCCAGGAAGAAACAGGACTGAAAGGGCTGGTTATCACCAATCCAATATTATCTACCTTTCATACCTATCAGCTTACAGATGACCTTCTACTAAAAAAGACCAAGTGGTACGAGATGTCTTATACCGGGCATAAGGATCCGGTTCCTGAAAAAGCTGAGAATATTACTGAGATCAGGTGGGCGAAACCCGGTGAAACGGATTTTATCAGGAAAAACACTTACCCAAGTGTACTCGATGTGCTATACATCAGAGATCTCCTCTAGACTTCATGATTCTGAATAATTGTTGTTCAAGACCTTCTGTTGCAAGTGCTGCAGGCGATTGAACGATCTTTCCCTCCGGATCCATAAGGTAACATGTCGGAAATGCCTTCACATCATAATCCAGGAGCAAATTCTCATCGTTTCCGTAGAATAATGCTGTCCAGTCATACCTGTTCTTTTTCATAAACTCATTCATGCTTTCAAAATTCTCTGTTACCATTACTGTAACGATCTCAAGGTAATTATTGTGTGTTTTATAGAGAACATTAAGAAAGGGAAACTCTTTCAGACAGCTGTAATTGTCGGGTGTGCAAAAATTCAGGTAAATGTATTTCCCCCTGTAATCTTCCAGGGTACTTTTCCGACCTTTCCGATCAGTTAATTCAAATGGAGGAGGCTTACTTCCTGTTTTTAACCTGGTCAGGTATTTTTTTATTCCCCTTGCAAGAGCCGAATGTTCTTCAGTCTCCGGATTTTCAATAACCTGGTTCAGGATAATTAAAAGTGCTTCCCTGTAAAAATAGTCCTTAAAATAGATATTATATATTTCTTTCAGAATTATAAGCTCTGCCATCCTCCGGTCGGGCACTGCAGGATGCTTCATGAGTGTATCCTTCAAAGCATCAAGATCTGAAACCCTGTTGATCAGATAGTTTATACTTTTCCCATCAGGGGTGCGGGAGAAATAGAAAAGGAACTCCTTATACATTTCATTAAAAAGTTCCATATAAGCGGGGTCGTCAATTCTGGGAGTGGCGGTCCTGAGATAATGTTCATAAATCTCCTGTAAACCGGCATCAAAACTGTTGATCTTAATTATCCCGTACCTGAAATTTCTGTATTCTCTGAAATACCTTGAGGTATCAGTCTTGTATAATTCTTCAACTAAGGAAATGATGGAATCAGCATCAAAAAACCTTTTTGTTCTTCTTGCTTCCATCATTTCACTGTTCTTTGAAACGATAAGGGTATCGAAGCTGAAAATCCTTGAATTTATATCAGTCCCTGAAATGGCTGCTTGCTTGTTATCAATTGGATACTCTTTTAAAACGATTATGTTGGCCTGAATGGGTTTGTAAAAAGGATTTCTTATATCTGCTTCACTTTTTTTTGTCTTTGGAGGAAGTGAAATTTCATAGGCGTATCCGGGTCTTATGAACATGGTAATTCTGAAAACACCTGTATTGATAAAGATCCATCCGGATTTATTTTGGCAGAGATCTTTATGGAATGAGCCTTTGCTATCAATAAATAAGGTATCTGTCGCTATGGATTCCCCTGTGATCGGATTTGATATTTTTCTGATGAGAAGATTTTCGCCTGCAAATTGTTCAGCAACACCTTCAAGGACAACCTGCTGGCAGTAGGCCACGGGAATATTTAAAATAAAAAATAGCAGTAATCCTGGTAAAGCCTTCATTCTACAGATACTGGTTGATATTGATACCCTTCGGCAGAAATTGGGCAGCATCGCCACCGTTTCGAATGATCTCCCTGATGATGGTTGAATTTATCGGAGTATGTTCGGGACTTGTAAGGAGGAAGACAGATTCAACATTTTTCAGCATCATCTTATTTATTTGCGCGATAGCACGTTCGTACTCAAAATCAGCTGCGGTCCTGATTCCCCTGAGCATATACGAGGCATTCACCTTTCTGCAGAAATCAACCGTGAGCCCTTCGAATGAATCGCAGGTAACTTTTGGCTCATTTTTAAAGACTTCGTTGATCATGGCAACCCTTGATGCTATGCTCATTAGTGGTAATTTTCCGGAATTAACCCCAACTGCAACAATGATCTTATCAAAGAGTCCGGTGGTTCTTTTTACAATTGATTCATGCCCAACAGTAAAAGGGTCAAAGGATCCTGGGAATATGGCTATTTTTTCCATGAGTTTGTGCAATAACAATTTATAAAATTACTCTTTTTTATTGTTTTTGCCGTTTGCCAAAATCAATAATGGGTAAAGGAGCTGAATTATTCAAAAAAAATGAATTGTTTTATTAGTCCTTTTCCTTTTTTATACATATTTGTATCAGAATTCTGTGTTTCAGTCTTAAACATTAATTCTGCAGAATTTTTATCCCAATAATTAGGTATTGATCAGATTATTAATAGTAGACGATGAACCGGAAGTAAGGGACCTGTTAATGATCCTTCTCCGAAAATTCCCAAACCTCCAGGTAGTTGGGCAGGCTTCGAATGTCGACGAAGCAGTGGCCCTGACTATCGAAAACAAGCCCAACCTTGTATTACTTGATATACAAATGCCTGATAAGGACGGATTTGTATATCTCGATGAAATTCGTGAACTACAGCTTTTCCCAGGGATCATCTTTGTTACTGCATTTGAAAACTATGCCATACAGGCAATAAAGAGTGCTGCCATCGATTACCTTCTAAAACCTATTAAAAAGGAAGAATTGTTCATGGCCAATGATCGGTTTTCAAAGACACTGGAACAGGGTAAAATTCATGACATTTCAAAATTAATAGATCTCTTAAATAAAAGTAAACCGGAAAGAATCAGGTTAAACACCCGTACCGGGTATTATTTTGTTGATCCTGATGATATTATCATTATTGAAGCAGATGGCAATTACAGCCTGATAAGATTGGTTTCAGGCAAGTCCGAAATAAGCACTTTCAGCCTGGGAACGCTCGAAAAACTTATTGAGGAAAGTACTTTCCTTCGAATCAGCCGCTCATTTATAATAAACATGAAATACATATCGCGAGTTGACAGGAAGACAAATATATGTGAATTGGAATACCAAGGCTCATTGCATAGGATCAAGATTCCCAATCAAAAGATCAAACTTCTTGAAGAATACTTCTAAAGCTTCGTTTTCCTTATTCCCTGTTGCTTACTCATATCAGGTGTGAACTGATTATATTCTTGTTCATACAGATAAAAACACGTTTCATACTGAGAAACCCCATATTTATACAATAAGTCAGTAAACACTTTTAAGTAGTTAATTAAGGGTATATTTTTATTCCTGAATAAATAGTTATTCGCCAATAAAAAACCTGAACCTATGATTGAAGTTTATAACCTGGATGGAATGCCGGTATACAAATACCGTTCAGAAGAAAACAAGACATTCAAGATTTCCGAGCTTGAATCAAAGGGATTGCCTTGTGGAGTATATTTTGTTAAGATCAAAACATCAAGAGGGATCGAGACTTCCAAGCTGCTGATTTGTTAAGCCTTTTTCCTAAAAGTAAAAAGATGTCCCGGGAGATTGTAAGCTTCCGGGACATCTTTTTTATAAGCTCCGTTTTTTCCTATTTAATTCATTAACAGGGGCTTCTTTATTTTTTCTTTCAAAAGTGAGAATCCAATAACATCATTTATATCATTTACATATTCAAATCTCAGGCCATTACGGTAAATCTCCTTAATATCTTCAACATCTTTAAAGTTCTCTTTCGAGATAACGATATTTTTTATTCCTGCCCTCCTGGCAGCAAGGATCTTTTCCTTGATACCTCCAACCGGAAGTACCTTTCCACGAAGCGTTATTTCTCCGGTCATCGCAAGTTCTTTTTTTACCTTCCTCTGTGTAAATGCTGATGCCATCGAAGTAACCATCGTAACACCTGCAGAGGGGCCGTCCTTTGGTATTGCTCCTTCAGGAACGTGAACATGAATATTCCATTGTGAAAAAATGGATGGATCCAGGCCCAGAATGGCGGGATGGGATTTCAGGAATTCCAGGGCGATAACTGCTGATTCCTTCATAACGTCACCCAGGTTTCCGGTAAGGGTCAGTTTTCCATCACCTTTGCTAAGGGATGTTTCTACATAAAGGATCTCACCTCCTGCAGCAGTCCATGCCAGTCCGGTTACAACACCCGCAAAGTTATTATCCTGGTATTTTTCCTTTGAAAATCGAGGGATTCCCAGGATTTCTGCAATTCTCTCCGGGGAGACTGATTTCTCAAGCTTTTCACCGAAGGCAAGATGTTTGGCAAAGACCCGCATGGATTTAGCAATTTGTTTATCCAGTTGTCTTACTCCTGATTCCCTTGTATAATCTTCTATCATCCTCTCGATAGACTTTTTTGGAAAAATTATCTGACCTTTTTCCAATCCATGATTGCCGATTTGTTTTGGAATCAGGTGGCGCCTGGCTATCTCAACTTTTTCCTCCAGGATATATCCGGTAACATCAATGATCTCCATCCTGTCGAGCAGTGCCGGGTGGATACCGGCAGTTGTATTTGCGGTTGCGATAAACATTACCCTTGAAAGGTCATAATCCACTTCAAGGAAATTATCATGAAAAGTTGAATTTTGTTCAGGATCAAGCACTTCCAGCAATGCTGAAGCAGGGTCGCCATGGGCATCACGGCCTATTTTATCGATCTCGTCAAGAACAAACACCGGGTTTGATGATTTTGCCTTCTTAAGATTCTGAATGATCCTTCCGGGCATGGCACCAATGTAGGTTTTTCTGTGTCCCCTGATTTCGGCTTCATCGTGCAGTCCTCCAAGTGACATTCGGATATATTTTCTTCCAAGTGCCTCTGCAATTGACTTACCCAAAGAAGTTTTACCAACTCCGGGAGGGCCCACCAGGCATAGTATCGGAGATTTCATATCTCCTTTCAGCTTTAAAACTGCGAGATGCTCCAGTATACGGTCCTTCACTTTTTCAAGTCCGAAATGATCTTTATCAAGTATATTGTTTGCTCGTTTAAGATTGAAATTATCCTTTGTGAAATCATTCCATGGCAATTCAAGCATTGTCTGGATATAATTTATCTGAACTGAATATTCACCTGTTGCAGGATTAAGACGCTGCAATTTATCAAGCTCCTTTGAAAATTCTTTTCCAACCTCTGCAGACCATTTTTTTGCTTTTGCACGTTTTCTGAATTCAGCAATCTCCTGTTCCATCGGGTTGCCTCCAAGTTCATCCTGTATGGTCTTCATTTGCTGATGAAGAAGGAATTCGCGCTGCTGTTGATCAAGATCGGATTTTACCTTTGACTGGATATCACTTTTTAGTTCAAGCATCTGGACCTCTTTTGAAAGATGTTCCAGGAGGTAGAGTCCCCTCTTAACCACATTATTCATTTCCAGTAATTTCTGTTTCTCTTCCATTTTCAGTTCGCTGTTTGATGCCAGGAAGTTGATCAGGAAGGAAGGACTCTCAATATTTTTAACTGCAAATGTTGCTTCAGAAGGTATATTTGATGACAGCTTAATGATTTTAATGGCGAGGTCTTTAAGTGTTGCTGCAACTGCATTAGCCTCCTCTTTGGGCTCTTCGACGGAGTCTTCAAGAGGAGATATTCTTGCAACATGGTAAGGTTTGTCGGTTAAAATGTCTTCAACCTTAAATCTCTTTCTGCCCTGAATAATAACAGATGTCGATCCGTCGGGCATTTCGAGGATCTTAAGGATATGGGCAACGGTACCTACTTTA
>CAYSAH010000130.1:0-3520 GCA_964428945.1 uncultured Bacteroidaceae bacterium
GCTGGCCCGTTTGTCCCTTGGCATAAAAAGTCCTTGATACAAGAGCTCCTCCAAAGGAACGATTATCGAGCATGCCACCGTATTCCCTGGCAAAGGGAACTCCCTGTGCCACGCATTGATCAATGATGTTGTTGCTCACCTCAGCAAGCCTGTATACGTTTGCTTCCCTGGAACGGTAATCACCCCCTTTAATCGTATCGTAAAACAAACGGTAAACACTATCTCCATCGTTAGGATAATTTTTTGCTGCATTGATCCCGCCCTGGGCCGCAATACTGTGAGCCCTTCTTGGACTGTCCTGGTAGCAGAACGATTTCACCTTAAACCCCAATTCAGCCAGTGAAGCAGCTGCAGATGCGCCTGCAAGGCCTGTACCAACTAAAATAATATCGAGTTTTCTCTTGTTTGCCGGGTTAACAAGATTCTGATGAGCCTTGTAATTTGACCATTTCTTGTCCAGGGGACCTTCAGGAATTTTTGAATCTAATTTCGTCATTTGAAATAGCGTTAGTAGGATTATTGGAAATAGATCACCAATGGTATTGCAGTAAATCCGCCCACCACGATGATGGTGTAAAGAATACCCAAAAACTGGATCACTGGAGAATATTTTTTATTATTAATTCCCAGGGTTTTAAATGCACTCTGAAATCCGTGTATCAAATGAAAACCAAGGAACATGAATGCCAATAAGTAGAAGATCACAAATCCCGGGATCTTGAACTTTTCCAAAACAAGAGAAGCGAGATCATGATAATGAATTCCACCGGCAATAATATCTTCAACATGCCCAAATTTTGCCTTGAAATAGAAATCCATGAGATGTATTACAATGAAAGTCAATATAATTACCGCAGTATGGATCATCCAGCGTGAAAAGGCTGAAGTTTCGGTCTTTGGCATTTTTTGGTATCTTTTTGGACGCGCTATCCAGTTCTGAATCTGCAGTACCAGGGCGTAGATGATGTGAAGCAGGAAGCCTCCGAATAAAACAATTTCAAAGATCTTAATGATCTTGTTCGTACCCATGAAATGAGCCGCCCTGTTGAATACCATCGGGTCATCATTCAGGATGACCAAAAGATTCAATCCCATATGCACCAACAGGAAGGTAATTAGGAAAATACCTGCCAGCGACATCATGAGTTTTTTGCCGATAGATGAAGTGAAAATACTGGACATATTTAACAGATTAAAGGAAGTTAATTAACTTGCATTGCAGAATTGATTCTCGTAAAAACAAATATATATAAATATTTAGGGCCACACCATGCTTTATAGTATACAGTCTAAAAAGCCAATTAAAATTAAATAACTAATAATCAACAAGAAAGACATAGGTATATGGAAATATTGCCTGCATCATTTTTTATAAAGAACCGTTCTAAATTAAAAGATCTTTTGCTACCTGGCTCTGTTGTGATTGTTTCATCAAACAGGATGATGCCCAGGAACGGTGACCAGTACTTTCCTTTCAGGCAATCTTCCGACCTGTATTACCTCACAGGGATAAAACAGGATATGTGTACACTGGTACTTTATCCTGCAGTTGGTCCGGGCACTTTCAATGAAATTCTGTTTATTCCGGAAGGGGATAAAAAGAGGGAAATGTGGGAGGGTCCAAAAATTGATCAGGAGGCAGCAATAGATATTTCCGGGGTAAAAGATGTACGCTATACAACGGAGTTAAAAAAAGATATACGAAAAATTCTGTCAGATTGTCCCTACGTATATTTTGGAATGCCAATTGAGAATCCAATTGCACCTTTCCCCTCAAATGAAATCGAAATAAGGGAAGAACTTTCTTCGGTATTCGGCCATATTGAAGAGCATAAATTGTCGCCGCTTATGGCAAGAATCCGTTCAATTAAGGAGCCTGAAGAGATCGATATAATGAAGCGTGCCATAGCCGTAACGGGAGATGCATTTATCAGAGTGCTGAGGAATATTCGCCCCGGCATGAAGGAATTTGAGGTCGCAGCTCTCCTGTCATATGAGTTTCAGACCCAGGGAGTAAAAGATCACGCCTTTGATCCGATTTTAGCTTCAGGAAGGAATGCACTTGTACTGCATTATGTGGATAATCTGGATATTTGTAATGATGGCGATCTTCTGCTAATGGACTTTGGTGCCGACTGGGAATATTATGCAGCAGATATATCAAGGACCATCCCTGTAAGCGGCAGGTTTAACAAGCGGCAGAGGGAGCTGTATGATTCAAATCTAAGGGTTATGAGAGAGGCTGTAAAATTGATGAAGCCTGGGATCCGAATGAATGATTTTAATGAAGAAGTGGGAAAATTATGGGAAGAGGAACATGTAAAGCTGGGTCTGTATTCGAATAATGATCTTAAAAAGCAAGTGGACCGCTGGCCGTTATGGAGAAGATATTTCTGGCATGGGATCAGCCATTCCATTGGGATCGATGTTCACGATGCCTTCGATCAATCGGAAATATTTAAAAAAGGAATGGTATTGAGTTGCGAACCCGGGATTTATATCCCGGAAGAGGGAACAGGTATAAGGCTTGAGAATGATATTCTTATTACAGATGGTGAGGCTATAAATTTATCTGAGAATATCCCCATTGATCCGGATGCAATTGAAGTGATCATGAATAAAGGATAAGATATACTAATTTAGCTTCACTCTAAATCACACAATCTGTGAACTTAGCTTGCTGTTTCTTAATTCTGTCATCTTATATTTAACCGTACAAATTATTGACGATGACAAAAACTATTGATTATCAGGGAGTAAAAGTTTCTTATACCCTTGAGGGTGCGGGATCAGTACTGGTGTTTCTTCACGGTTATCTTGAATCTTCAGAGATTTGGTCCGGCTTTACAGACCGGTTTACAGACCGCTACAAAGTTGTTTGTATAGATATCCCGGGACACGGGAAATCGGAGGTATTTGGAAAAATCCACGAGATGGAAGATATGGCCCGTGTAATTGATTCAGTTCTTCATGTTGAAGAGATCAAGGAAGTTGTTGTTTTCGGTCATTCGATGGGAGGCTATGTTACCATGGAATTTGTTAATTTATTTCCGGAACGTATCAAGGGATATTGTCTTCTTCATTCCACATGCTTTGCTGATAATGACGAAAAGATTTTGAATCGTGACCGTGAGATCAGCCTTGTCATATGCGGGAAGAAAATGCAGATCATAAATACAAATATTCCGAAAGGTTTTGCTGCGGAAAACCTCGAAAGACTTTCAGAGAAGGTATCAATGGCAAAAGAAATAGCATCCTTATCAACAGATGAGGGCATAATAGCTTTACTGCAGGGAATGAAAGGAAGGAGGGACCATTCGGAGTTACTTAGGCTGACTTCCCAACAGGCCCTGATCGTCTGGGGCAAACAGGATAATTATATCGGCGAGGCTGTATTTACCAAACTTCTGGAGCTAGCACCCCGTGCCTATGCTATCGTACTTAAGAATTCAGGACATATGGGGTTCATTGAAGAACCGGATTGCCTTTATTCAGGCATAATAAGTTTCCTGGAATCTAT
>CAYSAH010000130.1:3530-5229 GCA_964428945.1 uncultured Bacteroidaceae bacterium
AAAAAACCGACGCTGTCCCGAAAGTCAGCCGTCGGTTGTTTTTATTTCACGATAATATTAATGAAGCGGGGTTTTGAAATAATTGTTGTTACAAGTTTTTTACACCGTTTGGAGCCTGATTAGGGCAAAACGGGCCCCTGGGACCTCTGCCCGACGGGCAGTTTTGATTGGCATGTGGTCTTCTCATACTCATCTGTTCCATGGCTAGCACCTGCTCATCACTCAGGACTTCCTTTACAGCAGCTTTATGTGCCAGTTGGATTTTCATCTGCTTATTCATCAGTTCCGTTTTTTGATCGATTAATTTCCCTGCTGCTTTTTGATCGATCGGATCGGCCGACATTATTGTGCGCTGCCTGGCACTGATTTCTCCCATCTGGTTTTTAATTTCCTTCATTTGGATAAAATGAGCGTCTCCCAATTCCTTAAGAGCAGCTTTTTGATCTTCGGTAAGATCGGGAATTATATTTTCAATTCCGGGTCTTTTGTCATCAGTTGCTCTCATGCACTGCATCCGGCAGTTACCACGACCTCCATATGGCTGTGCAGTTGCTGATGCCACCATCATTACAAAGATACTTGTTGCAAGTATCCCTCTTCTTGTTATTGTTTTCATTGTATAAGGTATTAATTAAACAAACATTTGTCCTTTTGATGGAATCAAGATCAAATGGTTTAACGATGAGGAGAAAATATGAAAATATGAGGAACTGAAAGCCATAACTTAAATTGAGGAAAGTGTATCGATCGCAATTTGCAGGGTTTCATCCATTTGTTTCATTATAGGATAATAACCAAGGTTATCGATAATATTTCTTGCAATAAAAGCTTTGATCTGCGTAATAATAAATTTTTCTGAAATACTGAATTCTTCAGCATTATATTTTAATCCTTTTGACTCAGCAAATTTCAGAAACTCATTTTTGAGGAAGTTATCATCAAGAGATCCGGCGATCTGTTCTGCCGAGTTCATATCTTTAAGGGTTTCCCTGTGCAGGTCGGTATAAAAAAAGGCAAACCTGTGAACAAGACCGAGATTTGTTGCCCTGTTTAGATAATTAGTATAATATGACGTATCTACCGGAACAAAAATATCTGGCATAATTCCCCCGCCACCATAAACGATCTTGCCACCCGGGGTCACAAATTTCAGGGAATCACTGAAGGTAATAGAGTCAGCATTATCAAACTCCCCGTTCATGTAGCGATAGGAGAGATCATTGTAATACTTTTCAAGGCCATCCTTATACGATTTCTGGATACTCCTTCCGGTAGGAGTATAGTATTTGGCGACTGTTAACCTGATCGCAGATCCATCAGGGAAGGACATCTGTTCCTGCACCAGCCCTTTACCGAACGAACGCCGGCCTATAATAAGCCCCCTGTCATTATCCTGGATCGCACCTGCAAGGATCTCGCTTGCACTTGCTGATAATTCATCAATGATTATTACAATATCATCCTTCTCCAACAGGCCTTTTGAGGTGGCATAATCATTTTTCCTGGGCCTTGACCTTCCTTCAGTATATACAATAAGCTTTCCTTCCTCAAGAAATTGATCCGCAATATCAATAGCTGCATCCATAATCCCTCCACCGTTCATACGCAGGTCAATGATCAACTTTTTCATTCCCTGTGCTTTCAATTCCTCGACTGCAGCAATAAATTCCTTTGTAGTTGTCTGGGCAAAGTTACTGAT
>CAYSAH010000130.1:5239-9191 GCA_964428945.1 uncultured Bacteroidaceae bacterium
TCTCATCGTCAATCATATAGTGAACATCAACACTGTATAGAGGAATATCGTCACGGATGATCTCAAAGTCGATAAGCTCCTGCTCACCACGTCGCTTAACCCGGATCTTTACCGGAGTTCCTTTCATACCCTTGAGCATTCCGACAATTTCATCACTATCCATTTTAACCCCCGCAACAACAGTCCCTTCTACTTCAACGATCCGGTCTCCCGGAAGTATTCCTACTCGTTCTGAGGGGCCATTTGAAACAGGTCTGATAATGGCGACAGTATCCTCATTCATATTGAACAATACACCAATTCCACTGAAATTTCCCGTGAGAGGTTCATTGTATTTCTGAAAATCACTTGCAGGGATATATACAGAGTGGGGGTCGAGATTTTTCAGAATGGCGGGGATTACATCCTCATTGATCTCACCAATAGGAACAGAGTCTACATAATCATTTAAAACATAATAAATGGCAGAGTTTATCTTATCATTTTTTGGAGCCAGGTTAAACCCGTGAGATGAGACAATTCCTTCTTTCCCGTTATTGGACTGCCTGGATATTTCACTTGAAATGATGGACCTTACCTTTATCTGTGTGATGAGGTTCCCAAGCAGCATCCCAAACACTAAAACTACGGCCAGGATGATCGGTCCGAATATTATAAGTTTATCCCTGTTAAATTTCATCTTCTCCTATCTCAGCTATATGATTAAGTTCAATCTTTGCCCTTTCAAGCAGATCAAGTCCATCTGTAATCCTGTATTTTTCAACGAATACAACCCTTGTTATTCCCGCCTGTATGATCAGCTTGGCGCATTCAATGCATGGAGAGGTGGTAATATATAATGTTGAACCCAGGCTGCTATTGTTGGATGTAGCTACTTTAGTTATTGCATTTGCCTCAGCATGAAGAACGTAGGCTTTGGTGTTATTGTCCTCATCTTCACAGTCATTTTCGAAACCGGAAGGTGTTCCGTTGTACCCATCTGAAATGATCATTTTATCTTTTACCAACAAAGCTCCAACCTGCCTCCTTTTACAATAGGAATTTGTGGCCCAGATCCTGGCCATTCTTAGGTAACGTTTGTCTATATTAAGTTGTTTTGTATCAACAGCCATGGCTCTTCCAAATACATTGTACGCTATAATGCAAATATAGTGGAAAATGTGGGAAGGGAGAACTTAGCGGGCAGTAAGGTTTGAAGTAAAAAATAAAAAGTCTGGATACAGGATGAATACTGAAAGATATTCGCTTATAATTGCACAGGAGTTTGCCAGAATGTTTCCTGTTGTGTTTCCAATTTATACAATAGCAAAGGATGAAGAAGGATAAGTTCTGGAAAAGTAAAAATGTTGCAATTAATTTCGGTCAAATTTAATGAAGGTCAATTACAGGTGCATCATCTCCGCACCAGTCTGCACGTTCCATAAATTCGGACTGGAAATCTTCGCTCCACTTGGAAATACTGGATCCACCCGGTCCATCGAGGTAATGCTTCGTTTCTCCCTCGCGTACGTATTGACCACCCCAGCTTTCCTGGCATGGATCTTCCGGGTTATTGATTCTGCGATTTGCACTTACGAGGTAGAGGAAGGAGGGGGAATCCCCTTCGATAACTCCCGGGCCCGCTATTGCCGAGTGAGGATAAATAGCGCAAAGAGGGCCATGGTCATTTATAATATTCGTCTCAACCCACGAACGATCGTCCACACCAAACATGCCCTTGTAAGTGCTTATCGATTCGATAATAAACAGATCAGGATAATTCGAAATGAGCCATTCGTGTGTAGCATCCTGGCATGCTATCAGGAAGATGCGAAGTTTACTTATAAAGGCATCTGTCTCAGCCTGACTGCGTGTATTCTGAACTTTCCAGATTGCCTGTGCTACCTCCCGTGGGCCACCCCATACACATACATAAATTGGTCGTGGATCAGGTTTGTCGAGAGCTGCAATAATTGCATCCGAAGCTTCACTGTCTTTCCCTTCTCCTATTATTTCAGTCCAGGATTGCTTGTTACACCCCCACTGTATAGCCAGGTTATGATTATTCCCTAATCCTTCGAAAGTAACTGATCGTAAATAGTCAGCAGTTGGGAAGGTGTTATCTTTTATCCGGAGGTTTTCATCGACCTGATCGTATTTGTCCAGAACTGCCAGGATATTTTGCTTTTCAGCTACCATATTAAAGGTTCCTGCTGAAGCGATCAATCCTTCAACATCAAATTCATTCGAATGAAGCAAAAA
Organism: uncultured Bacteroidaceae bacterium; assembly: GCA_964428945.1. GTDB lineage: Bacteria > Bacteroidota > Bacteroidia > Bacteroidales > M55B112. The sequence goes on from CAYSAH010000130.1 coordinate 7,481, forward strand.
GCGCACCATGGACTGAACGTCATCAGGATCGCTGTTTGTAACAGGGAAGGGAGGGAAGTCAGAAGAAATTATAATACGGTATTGGGACAAGCCAAAGTTGCATAGCAGCATTAATGTGAGTAGTAAAATGCTATTTTTCATAATGCTCATTTTTTTGAATGAAGAATGATTCTCCGGTAACCTGTTAGTGCAAATGTAACTACCAGCGTGAGTGGTTTAATTGTTTTTTTGGCTTTTTAAATTGTTCTTTCCATTTTAAATGAGGTAAGATTCTTTTTCACTGGCTAATATTTAAAGATATGAGATATTTTAGACACTTGAAATTTATAGCAATAAGGAGTTTGAAAATAATGAATGTGAGTCAGACGAGCGTGTATCACCTAAGACTCAAAAAATCAGAGTGTTCGTTCATGGCTCCCGCCTGTTAGCCGAAGCTACGGCAAAGATTGGCTCCTCACCTTTTTAATTCTGTCAGACCAAGATCAGGACGGTTCCTGAGCTTGTCGAAGGAGTCCCCGGAGCCGGATTTTTTTCCGAACCTTTTTTGAGGGATTTGGATTTGATGGTTATATCCGCCTGTTAACCAGTGATGAAATTTGTTTACCTGGTTTAATTCAATATTTTCTCTTAATTAATTGTCATCAGGAAAACATAAATGACGATATAAATTGTACAACTTTGATTTAATTTGCATATGAAAAGTGTACGGACTATGTAGTATGAAAACTATTCCCAAAAATCCAGGAGATACAGCTGCAAATTACCTGGAACGTTACTCCCCCCGGGCAATAACCGGTAGTAACTCGCTGTGACAGAATTTATTAATTTACTCTTAACGACGAAGAAAATGAAAAACCCTAAGCTGTTTTCTATTTGTTCCATGCTGATATTGGTGTTCCTTGGATTGGTTGCTGTGAGTTGCGAGAAGGACTTCTATTTTGTGAAGAAGGTAGCCATCAAGGGCAAAATATCCCTTTCTTCCAAAAAGTCATTGAGCATGCTCCCTGAGACTATGGGTAGCTTTGAACTTAGCGATGCAAAAAAAGTGCTGATATTTTATGGGAAGGATTTCGACCTGGTAAATATCCAGAACGATGGTTCTTTTTCAGGCAGGGCTCCAATGGGCAGTGCCACAGCTTTGGTGTTTCTTACAGAGGACAATGAATTTATCGGGAACCTGTTTGCCGGAGGCATGAATTTCCTTCCTTTAATGGGCGTGGAAGATGACTATTCTGAAATTGATCTTTCCACCCTCACGCTCGACGGGGACCGGGTGATCCCGGCAAACGACCCTGTTGGAACAGAGATTATACTAAGTGCGGACGAGATCATCTTTATGCAGGAGATCGGCTCCTACTATAAATCCCTGGCAAAGAATATCGATATGAATAATGACGGGACACCAGACGTTCTTCAGAATAGTGTGATCCAAATATATACGGTACAATTCATCGGGGCAGGGAAATGGGGATTGAACGAAAGGGCGGCTGAACCCCTGCCTGCAGATCAGTTTATGATCTCCTACAGCTTCTTCATGGAGGGTCCTGTCAGCCTGGTTTCATCATCAGATAACAGTATCCCGGAAAACGCGACACTTTCGGGTCCCGCCGGGAACCCATACACCGATGTAAGGAATATGGGGAACAGCTACAGTAACAACACCAATTTCAAGGTGAATTTTGCACATGGATATGATGCACAGTCGTCCACC
>CAYSAH010000131.1:0-9163 GCA_964428945.1 uncultured Bacteroidaceae bacterium
GAACCATTTCCCGCACACCGTTATATATATTGGCACGCTGAACCTTCGAAAAACTACCGGGTATCCACAATACCTCTACGGGTGAACTTTCAAATGTATCACACAGATCATTGCAGTGTTCATGAAAGTGAACAAGCTCCAGTTCTCCTCTCCATTTTTCAAACAAGGAGCGAATATGAGAGACTTTCGAGGGATATGTGATTAGCACCCCTTCTTCAGCGGCTGTAAATGTAAAACCTTGTAAATGTGTTTGTAAGGGGTGAAACTGGAAAATGTTTGGATTATCAATTCCGTGCAGATACCATTCAGTGGAGTAAAATTCTTTGACTGAAGAAAAAAGAGGAACAGGGTCGACCACCCCGTTTCGCATCCAGAACTCATTACTGATTATCGAACCCCCGATTTCCCATGAAGCCCGGTCGGTTATTTTATATATGGCAAGTTCGGAACTTTTATAAATATACTGGTAACTGAAACCATTTGCTTTTATTTTCCCAATATGTCTCTCTACTGGCCTTATAATCAAAGATATTATTGTATGGGCAGCAACTTCAGGCGCCTTTGTCCAATCTCCCAGGTTCCTTCTATTACGGACAGTATGAAGCATCCAATCCATTGTTCCTATCGGTATTTTTTGCACCGAGAAATCAAGAACGATCTTATCTTTATTAACAGTTCGGTTTACTTCTTTATAATTAACAAGGTGCACGGCATCAGGACTTGAGATATCGACAAACATAGGCAAGCGCCCGCTTCTCAGCATTAATCCATTGTAAATTACTTTTCCAATTCCTGTAAAAAAACCGGAATTGTAGAGAAATTCAAGATCAAAACCATTCATCCTGAACTCTTCAGCAGTGAACTGCATCTCCTCACCGGATCCTTCAGACACAATACCCGGCAGTCCCGAGGAAATGGTAAAGGCTCCTAGTCCGCTTACCCGGATAAACTCCCGTCTGTTTTGTAAAATTGATTTCTTCATTTAGCCCATTTATATCTTTGTAAGTTTTACTTCATCAATTCCTTCCAGCAAATATGGAATACCTGCCTCTTTGTTAATGAATCTAACATTTTCGAGAAAAAGGGAATTTCCTGATTTACACCGAAGTATTATTTTTTCTCCTTCTTTCTTAAACTTTACGTTACTAAGTTTAACCTTATTAAAGGTGCATAAGGAAATAAATGCTGAACTTTGAATTCCCGCTCCTTCAAAAAGACTGGCCTCATAATACTCTGCCCCCTCACGAAATGAAAAGCTTGAGTTTATCACATTTAGTTCAAATTGGCGCAGGCTGTCTCCAATTACATTAAATGCGCTTAGTATTTCTGAAGCCTTTATTGCTTCAAAGCTTACATTCGAAAAAGGTTTACCCGTTTGCCAGAGTCCATCTTCAAAATTATACATGTAAAAATGATCGACATTCTCCACGATAATATCCCTGATAATCCAGTTACCGCTAACTAATTCGGGGTCTTCATCTTTGGGAGAAAAATGAACAAAAGCAGAAAGCATGTTGTTTCGCTTCTGAATTTTATGCATGTATTCACCGGGCCCCCAAAGCTTGCACTTTTCAACCCTCAGATTCAAACAACCTATTCGAAATCCATTACAGGAAGTATTTATACTGCAATTCGATATGTAAAAATCACGGTTATCATTTCCGGCAAATGCATCATCACCAACCCGAAAATCGCAATTTTTAACAGTGAAATTCGTGCAAAAGCGTGTATGCAGTCCATCATGTCCGGCACGAATATTAACACTGGCAATGCTTCCATAGGAACAATTCCTGCAATTGATGGCATAGTTCGCTGCATTTCGGACTGTAAAGTCTTTTAGAGAGAGGTTCTGACAGTCCTTGAAACGGAGCGCATGTGGACCCCGGAAGCCTTCCTCACCATTTGGATTCAGGCAGTCAACACCGTCAATTATACCTCTGCCTGTGATGCTGATGCTGTTCTGTTTATTTGCATAGATCAGGGCATCGACGCCATAGTCTGTATATGCTTCACTTCCCTCGATAATAGAGCCTTCAGTAAGATACAGGCCTACCTTGCTTTTTAGTTCAATGCTGCCAGTACGGTATATTCCTTCAGAAAAAACAACCATCCCTCCGCCTTTTGCTTCGCATTTATCAATGGCGAGTTGTATAGTTTTTGTCATTAAGCCCCCTGGCTCAGGATGTAAAAAAATCTGGTAATTATTTGAAGTGCTTTTTGTAACACAGGACGGTACAAGGATAAGAACAGGCAAAAGAAGGCAGCAGATGTATGCCTCAATGCGACTTATTTTTTTTTGAGTTTTCATCTTTCTACGAATTTCACCTTTCTCTATTTTTCAAAACTAAATTCAAGCTCATTTGCCCAGTGTTCTTTCCAGTCGCAATGAAATGCCCTGCTGTTCCTTTTTGAAACGCTTCTTTCCCTTGCAAGCTCCATGCAGGCGGCACCTGAACCATTGTCGTTTATCCTGAATGAAAATTTTATCCTTTGCCCGGAGTCAAGGGCCTTTTTCACATCCGGAATCTCAGACCAGGGGATAGCACATTCCGTTATTCTTGTACTGCCAACATGACTAATTGAGAGTTTTCCATCCTTAACCGGTCCGTCGTAAGGAGATTTTGGCTGACGCGGATAAAAGTGTTTACGTGGCATTCCGGGCACAAGGAGCCTCCAGATTTCTGTTCCACCGCCGTATTCAGGAGCGACCTGGTTCAGTGCATATTCATAATCTGTGCATTTATAGCCGATATATCCTGGCATGGTACCTGCCGGGTGCGAACCATATCCATCTTCTCCCATAGGGATAACATTAAACGCAATTTGAACATTATCGTAGGCAAATCCGATACCTGAAGAATTATCGGGCAAAACTGGATCTTTCCGGTATGAGAAATGTCTGACTCCCTCCGGCCAGACCAGAGCAACTTTATGTGATTCATCCGTTGCTATGGCAGAATATTTTGGCGGGAAAACCGGATCGGAACCAAATACCCAATATCCTTTTTTTCCATAGGAGTTTTTCCAGTTTCCAAGCGTATCATAGTCTTCCTTAATCAGTTTTGCACTGCTGTATCCAGAAGAGTTCTCCGGTCCCTGATCAATAAAAACAGCAGCAAGCTTTACATTATACCACCAGTCACCACGAAACGTAACACGCACACTTCCTGACAAATCCAACACCAGATAACATCCTTTCCATAATTTTTCCATTGTATGTGTCAATAACTGAACTCCGGTATTAAGATCTGTCACTTCAATAATTGTTCTCCCGGTCTCAATATTTGGTAAATAAAATGATACCCTGCTAAGGCTGTCGAATGGCAGCTTAAGATCAATTCCGATTCCGATATGGTTTTTGTCCGGCTCCCAGTAATTCAATATACGGGAATCATCTGCCGGATTTTGCAGGCCAGAGAGGTCTGTATCACTTATCTTCATTTTACCATCCTGCTTTCTGAAAGATAAATTTGGGTCCGTTTTATAAGCGGTATCCGGATAAAAAAAGGCATCATCATCCCGGGTTTCAAACCTGTATGTTCCCGGGTGAGGTGTTTGGTCTGCCACCTTGGCGGCAAAATAAAAATACTCCTCATCGAATGCTGTATATCCGCTTGCGAAACCTTCAGCTTCCGTTTCAAATGTTTTAAAAGGGTACCAGGCTGCTTCTGTTAGCGACACGCTTGCCTTCTCTGCTGTAATTATCTGAGGTAAAGCATTCTGCCAGTCGTCAAGTTTCCCATCAACGGATATAGAAAGATTTGACACCAGATTTACGTGCATTACCTCTTCATGAAAGGCAGTTCCATCTTCAACAGCGTCTATTATCACCTTAAGAAAATAAGTATTATCCTGAGAAGGATTGCCCCCACTGACCTTTACGGAAATAGTTTTCGATTCATGCTGTTTTAAATTCAGCTTTTTCGGATACTCAATTATTAAATCTCCCAGACTAACACTTAAAGTTGCTTTCAGCGGGCGGTTAAGAATGTTTGTCACCTGCAGCTTCACCTCAGGATTTTTCTCAATCCTGTCCTGCATGTCTTTACAAATTATTTCCACTGGCTCATAACCTTCAATGTAGCCATTTTTAAGTGCAGAAATAAGGCGCATGAAGGATCCTTCAGAACCATCTGTTTTTAGAAAATAGCCTTGAAAACCCAGAGGTATTATCATTTTCTTTCCAGACAGAGGAAGCCTGTTACCATAAAAATCAAACAGGATAAAGGCTGGATCGGAATCAATGGTCATTACCCCATTTGTCAATGCCAAGTAATCCTTAAGTTTCCTTTGAATTTTTGAATATTCCGGGGAATCGGTGGCCAGTAAGGCCAGTTTCTTGCGAAGTGTTTCTTTCTCAGAAATTTCATTCAGTCCTCTCACTTCTCTGTATAGGATATTTTCAGCCCCAAAAGCTTCTCCAAGGTCACCGCATACCACAACAGTTCCATCGTCAGCTTTCCCATTTTCTCCATGGAATAGCATTATCCAGGGAAGCCCTTTTTTAAAAAGCAATTGCGAGAATTCCCGCTCACCAAGCATTTTCTGCACGGCTCCCAGTGCAGCCGCGGGTGACCATACTGAAGGAACTGCTTCAATTTCCCTAAAACCTTCGGGGGTATGGATGCGCTGTCGGCTGCTTTCCCCAGTATGCGGTCTTGATATCATATATCCCCCGTAAATCCCCATTGAGCGGTCGTATGATGCAGACCGATTGGTTGCAACAACTGTTGCTATCCGGTCATCGGTATTCCCCACCCAGCTTTCTGTATCCCAAATCAATACCCTGCCCTTATGATCTGTTCTGTTGTTCCATTCCGGGTAAAGACAGGGAGACTCCATACCTTCGTAATGAATGGAAAGAAAATCGAAAATCGGGAGGAATTCCATATTTCCATCCGGAAACAACTTATCCATTGCATTGGAATGGGAATCGCAACCCCCGATGAGCACATCTGCTCCTGTTTTCCTTGCATCCATTACTCCATCGGCCATTGACCGGTATATTTCCCTGTACCTCAGCATATCTGCCTGCCAGCCTGAGATTGATATACCCTCCCAGGGCTCATTCCAAAGATGAACTCCCGTAACACAACCCTTGGGCCATCCATGCTTTTCACAAATATTTTTTACATAAAACCGGAAATCAGTATCAAGTTCTGGTAACCATACATAGTCCTGTTTGGTCTTCAGAAATACATTATTGTCATCCAGAAAAGAGCGTGGATTTCCAAGCGGAATAAGGGCCGGACCCTCCATAAACATTAACAATACAGTAATGTTTTTATCCTTATATTGCTTCAATTTCTTATCCAGCGTTTCCATTTCCCGTATGTAATCCCGATGCGATGTAGGGATATAGGGAATTCCCATTCGAATGGCTTTCACCCCTATACGGCTTAAAAAATCAGCTCCCATATCGTCCATGGCCTGCTTTGGGTATTGAATAGCCGATGGATCCGGCTTGAAGGTTCTTACGATGCTGCAGGCAAACCTCCTTCCGTGCTTACCCAGATCCACGACTAAAACATATCCCCCAAATACTTCGGGTATATTAATATCAAGCGTTATATCTGTATAGCCATTAGGTGTAATGTGTATTTCAACGGGAACAGGATTACAGCTCTCAAGTTTCTTTAATTCAGGCAACCAGATATCGTTCGGAATTCCGATTGTGCCACAGTGAATTATATCAATAAATCCTTTAGCAGACAGATCCTTATCGGTATTATTTACAATCTGAAAGGTGAGAATTACCTTTTCTCCGGGCCAGAAAACATTAGCAGGTGAGGATGTTCCTATACAATCAACATCGAAATCATAAAAACGCAATCCTGACTCCAAGCCAAGAACCTCATCATAATTAAGCCATTCTTCAGGAGTCTTCATCTGTGCTTCTGCCTGAATGCCTGGTATAATCAGGAGAATCCATAATAGAGTAAGGTTACGCATAGACTTTTTTATTTTGAAACGAGGAAAAGAATATAAAATGTGGAGCCCTTGATTGTGATATTCGAAAAATACTCCGGATTATTCATTCAGATTTCTAAAAATTCCTCTTGTTCCCAGCAATTTAAGACTACTTTCCCGATTTACAGATCAGGAATATAAATTTGTATCAATCAGACCTTATATCTGAAACATGTTCAGAGACCTGATTTAATAGCTTCAGGGTGTTTTTCGAAAAAGGTCAGGAATGTAGAACTTTATCCGAACGATTTTCAGTGCAGGATGAGATATAGTCCTGGGGTGACATGCCGTGAAAATCCTTAAAGATCTTTCTAAAATAGGAGAGTTCCTTAAAACCGCTCATGTAAGCTACTTCAGCCACATAAAGTTTGTTTTGCCGAAACAGCTGCGATGCTCTTTGCAAGCGCATATTACGGATAAATTCAATTGCCGACTGGTTTGTAAGTTGCTTTAGTTTTCTGTATAAATGCGTTCTGCTTAGGCCTACCTCCTTTCCCAGATCATCTACGCCAAAGTCGGGATTTGATATGTGCTCACTCATAACCTTAATAATTCGGTTTAGCAGGATTTCATCAGAAGATTCCACAATGATTTCAGAGGGAACAATGGTCAATTCTCTTCTAAATAAGTGCTTAAGTTTTTCCCGGCTGCTAATAAGCTGACGAACCTGGGTTTCAAGGATAGGAATATCGAAGGGTTTTGAAATATAAGCGTCTGCTCCAGTTTCAAGACTTTCGAGTTTATCTATTACACTGGCTTTTGCAGTAAGGATTATTACTGGAATATGACAGGTTTGTTCGCCTGTTTTTAATTTTGCACACAACTCGTAGCCGTCCATACCCGGCATCATCAGATCACATATTGCCAGATCAGGCAGGTATTTTTCTGCCTTTTCAAGTCCTTTGATCCCATCTGCTGCCTCAATGATAATATATTCCTTGTCAAGAATATCTGAAAGATATTTCCGTATGTCGCTGTTGTCATCAACAACAAGTATCCGTTTCTTGCCATCCTGAACTTCACTTTCTAAAGATGAAATCCCGGAAAGAAGTGATTCATCTGTCGCTGTAATATCCGTATACTGTTCCTCCGCATCAATAAAATGCTGTTTTACTCTATCAATTTCAGGTGAAGTATCTAAGATTTCTGCATCGCTGAAAGAGTTTTTATGAACCGGCAGCTGCACAATAAATGAGCTACCTTTCCCTGGAACACTCTCAACTTTAATTGTTCCATGATATATGCTGATCAGATCGATTGTTAATGAAAGCCCGATTCCTGTGCCCGGCATATTGCAGGAGCTGTTTTCAATCTTGTAAAAGCGTTCAAATATCCTGTCAAGGTGCTGGGGTGATATACCAATTCCTGCATCAGACACAACAATCCGGATATCAGTATATTCAATCCTCCCGTTCATCTCGCTCTCAATAAGACTTACATCCACATCTATTTTACTTCCAGGAGGAGTAAATTTAAATGCATTGGAAATAAGGTTATAGAGAATTTTTTCAATTTTATCGGCATCAAAATAGCATATAAGCGAGTCATGACTAGCCGAGTAGGTATAGCTAATCTTCTTTTGTTCCGCGCTAAATTTATATGCATTTACGATCCCGGTTATATATGTGAATATATCCCCTTTTGAAATACTTAACTTAATTACTCCTGCCTCAAGGCGGGACAAATCGAGAAACTGGTTAATCAGTTTCAATAATCGCATTGAATTTCTCTGTATAACTTTACCCAGATCCGTTATATCCTTATTATTACTAAATTCCGTAAGCAACTTTTCAATTGGTCCAAGAATAAGTGTCAGTGGCGTACGGAATTCATGGGATATATTGGAAAAAAAACGAAGCTTTAACTGATCGGCTTCATGCAGTTTTACAGACATCTCGTGCTCCTTTTCCCGCTGCTCTGAAATTTGCTTCTTCTGCTCTTCAAGCAGGGAATTCTTAACTTCAAGCTTACACTTTTGAAGTGCCAGTTCTTCCTTTTGTGTGGTAATTTCATCCTGCTTTTCTATAAGCAACTGATTTGTTTGCAATAACATATTTGCCTGCTCCTGCAATTGTGCCTTTTGGGACTCAATTTCAGCAGTACGTAACAAAACAAGCTTTTTCAGTTCTTTTTGATGCTGCCGTAGCCTGTATGTTCTCAATAGGATCCAGGCCATAATGAGCAAAAAAATTGATGCCAGGCTCAGAATTCGAAACCAGACCGCCTTCCACCAGGGAGGTAAAATTTTGATTTGCAATACCCTCCCGGTTTCATTCCAGACACCGTCGTTATTGGATGCAATTACACGAAAGGTGTATTCACCAGGACTAATATTTGTATATCGAGCCTCAGTTGATGCTCCCAGATTGACCCATTCCCTGTCGAAACCCTCAAGTATACATTTATACTGATTTTTCTCTGTATTAATAAAGTTTAATGCGGCAAATTCAATGGAAAATACATTTTGATTGTAGTCCAGCACAAGCAATTCAGTGCTGTTTATGTGTTTACTTAGAACTGAATTTTTGCCAATGGGTACCGATTTATTAAAGATTTTCAAATCTGAAAACACCAGTGGGGGAATTACATTATTTTCCTTTATAGTCGCTGGATTTATTGTGTTTATTCCGTTCACGCCGCCAAAAAACAACCAACCATCCGAACTTTTATAACCTCGCTCCGGATTTATCCGTATGCCATCCTTTGCATCGTAATTTAAAAAGATATTTCTTGAAGGAATGTATTTACTAACTCCTTTCATCGTACTGAGCCAATAGGATCCGACTTCATCCCTCAGAATTGAATATACCGTATTGCATGGCAGACCATCTTGAACAGTTAGGCTTTTGAAGGTATTTGACTCTATATCGAGAATAGCGATACCACTATTGGTTCCTAACCAAAGTTGTTCGTCGGATGAAAAAAACATTGAATACACATCTGTACTGTTCAGGGAGGAATCAATAGGAACGCCGGAACGGGCTATATTACTGAAGCGAAAAAAATCTTTTGTCCGGGGATCAAATTTTATCAGCCCGGCACCCTGTGTTGCCAGCCAGACATTATCATCCTTATCAATCTTAACATCCTGTATGATTGCATTTATATCTGATTCAAAAAGATAAATCCTGAAATGTTCGAAGATCTTTGTTTCCGGATTCCAGAATATCAGATGAATATCTTCACCTACGTG
>CAYSAH010000132.1:0-9140 GCA_964428945.1 uncultured Bacteroidaceae bacterium
GTGGTCAGTGCCTCCGTTTTTTCCAACTAAATAAAGGACTTTTGAGACAGCCTCATGACAGGGTGAGGGCTATTTTAAGTCCATCTGTAAACCCCAAACCAGCAGTGTGCCGGCGATCTATTTAACTGTAAGCAACTTCATTTCCAGATTCTTCCTGTCGGAAGAAGGTCCTGCAAAGATCTCAAATTGCCCCGGAACCATCGTATACGCCTCCTTTTCGAAATTGTAATACGCCAGTTCCTTCTCCGAAAGCCTTATGCCCACGGTCTTTGTTTCCCCGGCCTTGATCCATACACGTTCAAATCCCCTGAGGTCAAGCAAGGGTCTTGGATCTGCAGTCCCGGTCTCGTGAATATAGAACTGCACAACCTCCTCACCATCAATATCACTCGTATTGGTAACGTCAACCGATACTTGAACTGAGCCACCTGCAGGAATCACTTCCTGGTCCAGCTTCAGATTGCTGTATTTGAAATCTGAATAAGACAGTCCGTAACCAAAAGGATAAAGTACTTCACCCTCGAAGTAACGATAGGTTTTTCCTTTCATATTGTAGTCTTCGAAGGAAGGAAGATCGTTAACTGATTTGTAAAATGTGACCGGCAGGCGACCGGCTGGGTTATAGTCACCAAAAAGTATATCAGCAATCGCTGTACCCGCAGTTTCCCCGGGATACCATGCTTCCAGTATTGCAGGGACATTTTCATTTTCCCGGTTTATCGAGACTGCCGATCCATTAAGCAGGACGAGTACGACAGGTTTACCTGTGGCTACGATATCCATGATGAGCTTGCGCTGTACTTCGGGCAGGTCAAGACTGAGCCTGTCTCCACCGTTGAAACCTTCAACTTCAACCCTCATTTCTTCACCTTCCAACCGTGGGGATAAACCCATGAACATGATCACCTGGTCGGCCCATTTCGCAGTCTTAATTGCTTCATCAGCCATGTTCCCGGCAGGAGGTGACCAGATCAGGTGACACAAGGCGTCACCGTCGACATCCTTCATAACGACTTCTATTTCGTATGCTTTACCGGCACTAAGACTTATATTATTGTAGCGCTTGTTGGGGTGGTGTATATTATCGTTTCCAGCCACTTCTTCACCATTGATCATGAGTCTGAAGAATTTGGCTTCGCAGCCGACAGCATATTCCCCGCTTTTTTCCGGAACAAGGTAGCCGTGCCATCTTACTGAAAAATTATCATCCGTGAGGCCTTCCCTGGGTGCCACATCCCACCAGTTGAAATCAATATTTTTATCCGTTCCGCTATATACAGGCTCGCCCCCGGTATCCGTGTTGCCGAAATAATCAGCATTTAAGCCATTTACCGATTTGTCTGCTGTTGTATACAAATTGCTTTCAGGAATGATTTCAAAGTAGGGCAGTCCCTCAGCAAGCGGACTTCCAACTGCAAACCTTACCTGTGCATTCATCTCTTCTGCCCTTTCTTTGATTCCCGCCAGTGGGGTTACAGGATCCATGGGAGTACCATTGTAATTTCCGCAGAGCACTTCAACGTCGTTTGAATTTGGGCCGATCACGGCTATCTTTTTCAGGTCTTTTCTGAGGGGCAGGGCATGGTTCTCATTTTTCAGTAGGACCATCGATTTACGTGCTGTTTCCAGCGCTACCCTGTTGTGTTTGGAGCAGGCCACGATCTCTGCACCCAGATCTGACCAGGGGACGTCCTCAGCGGGATCGAACATTCCAAGTTTCATCCTTGCCGTCATCAGGCGCTTTACAGATACGTCAAGGTCGGCTTCAGAGATCAGGCCCTGCTTAACAGCAGATACAAGGCTGTCATAGGAAAACCCGCAGTTCAGGTCAGTCCCGGCAAGTACTGCCATTGCTGATGCTTCTGCTGCGGTCTCAACAATATTGGGACCGTTATAGAAGTCATTAATGGCCCAGCAATCTGAAACAACATAACCATCGAACCCGAGCTCATTTCGCAGCAGGTCTTCAAGCAAAGGATCACTGCCACAACATGGCAGACCCTTATAGGCGTTATAGGCACACATTACGGAATAGGCTTTGCCATCTTCAATGGTCTTTTTAAAAGCAGGGAAATAGGTGTCCCGAAAATCCCTGTCGCTTGTAACTGCATTGAAGGAGTGCCTTAAGGGTTCGGGTCCGCTGTGCACGGCGTAATGCTTCGAAGTGGCGATCACCTTGAAATATTTCGGGTCGTCTCCCTGCAGGCCCTTTATGAATTGGGTACCTATCTCACCTGTAAGGTAAGGATCCTCTCCATAGGTCTCCATTCCCCGTCCCCAGCGAGGGTCCCTGAAGATATTGATGTTTGGCGACCAGAAGGTCAATCCCTGGTAGATTCCCCTTTTACCCTTTGCCTGAAAATCATTGTATTTTGCACGAGCTTCCGTGGAGGTCACATCGGCCATCTTAAAGATCAGGTCACGGTCCCATGTGGCAGCCAGACCAATGGCCTGAGGAAATACAGTGGCTTTTCCGGCCCGCGCAACGCCGTGAAGGCACTCATTCCACCAATTGTATTCAGGAATACCAAGCCGGTCTATGGCAACAGCCGTATAGACCATCTGGGAAACCTTCTCTTCAAGGGTCATCCTTGAAACCAGGTCATCCACCCTTTTTTCAAGCGGAAGTTTCGTGTTGAGGTACCTGGGATTTTTATCACTGTTGCATGAAACTGCGGCCATTAAAGTGACGATTATAAGTGAAAAAATTCGTTTCATATGCAGATCGGTTTAATTTGGACTAAAAATATAAAATAATATTAGATTTATTCCAGTGATCCAGAAATGTAAAATCTGGATGTAACCTTGCTAAGTTCATGATAAACCACTGGGATTTGAAAAATAATTACCTTTGTTGTCATTGAACTGACCATGTCGAGAACTACCATCAAGACCCGTATTCGGAATGCCCCGGGAAGCTTTTTCCTTGGCGGGTATCTTTTGGTACTTCCTGTTCTGCTGTATATTGCGCTGGCATATCCAGGAGACGCCATTCACCTTGTGATCAATGGATTTCATACTGAATTTTTGGATAAGATGATGAGATACTGGACCTGTTTTGGGGACGGATTGTTCCTTTTCATCCTTGTTCTCGGTCTGCTTACGATCTCGTTCAGGTATTTTTTTACAGGCCTTGCAGCCTTTTCCTTAAGTGGACTGATTGCCCAGATCCTGAAGCATGCATTTTTCAGTGAATTCGCCCGGCCGGTGAAATATTTCGAGATCCATCATCCCGGGCATCAGTTGTACCTTGTCCCCGGAGTGGACATGTATACCTGGCTCAGCTTTCCGTCGGGACATACGGCAACTTCCTTTGCACTGTTTTTTGCGCTGGCTTTGCTTACAAGGTCCCGGTTGCTTCAGATACTGTCGCTAATAATTGCGCTCGGCGTGGGATATAGCAGGATGTACCTTTCACAGCACTTCCTTATGGATGTTGTCGGAGGCTCAATCCTTGGCGTAATAACAGGCTGGTTGGCCTGGTACTGGTTCAGGAGATACCATGGAGGATGGATCGACCGTTCATTAATTAATGTGCTGAAAAAATGAGAATCCTCGATAAACCATATAAGATCATACTTTTAATAGTTCTTTACGGACTTGTATTCCTGCTTCCTTTTTCAGGAAGAGTTCACCTTTTCGACTGGGATGAGATCATCTTTGCAGAATCAGCCCGTGAAATGATCACAAGTGGTGAATATATGACCGTTACGATCAATTACGAGCCTTTCTGGGAGAAGCCTCCCATGTTTATCTGGTTCCAGGCTCTTTCAATGAAGGTCTTCGGGATGAATGAATTTGCAGCCCGTTTTCCAAATGCTGTGTGTGGCATCGTAACCCTCATTGCACTCTTTTTCATTGGAAGGAAGGTCCATGGAAATAAATTCGGAATGATTTGGGCAGTAACTTTCGGGACCTCAATACTTCCTTTCTTCTACATGCGGACGGGTCTGATTGATCCATGGTTCAACCTTTTTATTTTCCTCAGTATTACATTTTTTATTTATTTTCTCGTCTCCGGTCACTTAACAGGGAGGAAACTTAACATTGTACTATCGGCAATGTTTCTGGGTTTTGCAATTTTGACAAAAGGACCGGTCGCATTAGTGATCTTTGCTTTCTGTTTTTTAATTTACCTGGTCAGTAAGCGGGGAAAAGTTCCTGTGCGCTTCTCCCACATTCTTATTTTTATAGTTGTTTTTACTGTTGTCGGTGGTTCATGGTATTTCATTTCGATCCTTAAGGGGAACCTGCAGGTGGTCAAAGATTTTATTAGTTACCAGGCAGGCCTGTTTACCAGTGATTTCGCCGGACACTCGGGTTTCCCCGGGTATCATTTTATTGTATTGCTCCTGGGCATGTTTCCGGCATCGGTAATTCTTTTCGGCGGTTTAACAAAAAAGAAGGAGGAGGGCTTACTTGAACAAACCTTCCGTACATGGATGTATATCCTGTTAATATTTGTCCTTTTGCTTTTTTCCCTGGTGAAAACAAAGCTGGTCCATTACAGTTCCCTGGCGTATTTCCCAATAAGTTTCCTCTCAGCCTGGTTTATTTTCAACTGGACGGAGAGAAAAGTTGAATTCAGGAAATGGCAGCTTGCCTTTCTTGCTTTTATAGCATTGATCCTTATCCTTATCACATCGGCAGGACCTTTCCTGGTAAGTCATCCAGGGCTCCTTATTGAAAGGCTTGGGGATCAGCTCTCCATCGAAAAAACGGAAGCACTGATGGTCGGTGCCGGATGGGGACCACTGGATTACCTCCCGGTTTTCCTGTTTGTCCCGGGAATTATTCTTACGATTTACTGGTTGCAAAAAAGAGAGCTTAAAGGAATTGTGCTGCTTCACGCAATTACAATATTATTTACATATTCCTCGGTGCTGCTTTTCATTCCGAAAATTGAAAAAATGGTTCAAAATCCTGCGATAGAATTTATAAAAGAGCATTCGGGACAGGATGAAAAGGTTGTTGCATTAGGATTTCGCAGTTTCGCGCCATACTATTACGGAAAGTGGATGCCGGGTGATTTTCCCCGGGAAAAAGACGGGGACTGGCTTACATCCCACCAGGATCCCAGGCCCGTTTTTGTGCTTATGAAGGCTAATAATTATCTTAAGGTCATGGCAAAATATCCGCAGCTTACCCTGCTTGGTAAGGAGGGAGGATTTGTGTTTGCAAAATATGAACCCCCGCCTTCCGGGAATTAGTTCCTGCTTATAATTTTATCCTGTAATATTTCACTATACAATGCTTTTTTTATATTTACGGTCGCAATGATTTAACTATATAAATTTTTTTACAATGAAGAAAATGTACCTAATTTCCCTTTCCCTTTTATTGCTGTCGCTTTTTTCCTGCAACAATCAACCTAAAGAACCATGGATTGACCTTTACAATGGAAAGGACCTTAGCGCTTGGAACCAGAAGAATGGAGAAGCGAAGTATGAAGCTGTCGATGAAATGATAGTGGGAACAACTGTTCTGAACACACCCAACAGTTTTCTTTGTACTGAAAAGACCTACGGGGATTTTATACTTGAATATGATGTAAAAGTAGACTCAAGGCTAAATTCAGGAGTTCAGATACGAAGTGAAAGCTATCCAGAATACGATAATGGCAGGGTGCATGGTTACCAGGTCGAACTGGATCCTTCAGACCGCAGGTGGTCGGGCGGGATCTACGATGAGGCAAGAAGGGGCTGGCTCTATCCGCTTGACCTGAATCCTGCTGCACTTACGGCATTTATCCCTGATGAATGGAATACATTCAGGATAGAGTGCATCGGATCGCATATTAAGACTTTCCTGAATGGTGTGGCTGTTGCCAACCTTTACGACGAGATGACGAAGGAGGGATTTATTGCACTCCAGGTTCACGACGTTGGTTCAGACCCCGAAAAGGCAGGCATACAGGTAATGTGGAAGAACATCAGGATAATAACAGAGGATGTTGAGAAATACGAGACAGAATCAGATGCCCCCGTATTCAGCCGTCTGGTGAATAAACTTACTGACGGTGAGGATGCAGCCGGCTGGAAGCTTTTATTTGATGGTGAGACCTCGGATGGATGGAGAAATGCCTATAAAGAAACCTTTCCGGAAAAGGGTTGGCAAATTGCTGATGGTGTACTCACCGTAGTTCCTTCAGATGGTGCTGAGTCCCAAAATGGCGGAGACATTGTTACGGTCGGTGAATATTCAGATTTCGATTTCCAGCTCGAATTCAGAATTACGGAAGGGGCGAACAGTGGGATCAAATATTTTGTTGGCGAAGCGGAAGAAGGGAATAAAATGTCTGCCATAGGTCCTGAATACCAGATCCTGGACGACAAGATCCATCCTGACGCCAGGCTGGGGAACCATGAAGGGAGCAGGACACTTGCTTCGCTGTACGACCTTATCGCGGCTTCTCCGAATAAAAGATTCTACGGAATTGGGGTATGGAATTCAGCAAGGATCGTGTCGAAAGGCAGCCATGTGGAGCATTACCTTAACGGTATAAAAGTGGTGGAGTACGAAAGGGGAAGCGAGGAATTCAGGAAACTGGTCTCCGAGAGCAAATACAAGGTGTGGAAGGATTTCGGCGAAGCTGAATCCGGACACATTCTGCTCCAGGACCATGGAAATGAGGTCTCCTTCAGGAGTATTAAGATCCTGGAGTTATAGTTTAAAATCTAACGACATCCCCCTTCTCAGCACTCAGGTATGCGGCCTCGATGATCCGGATAACATCCCTTGATTCTTCAGGCTTAACGGAAAGAGCTGAACCATTTACAAGGTGTTCGTAGATGTTGTCATAATAGGACAGGTATGAACCCGGCAGGGTCGGGTAAGTTTCCCGTATTTCCTGACCCCCGATACCCGTATTGAGAATGCCGTGGAATGCAGGATTGTCTTCTCCCCAGCCTTTACTCCCGGGGACGACTCCTTTTTTAAGTGCCTCTTCCTGCGGGTCAAGGCCGCTTTTTACAAAACTGCCCTCGGTACCATGCAGGATATATCGGGGGCCTTCTTCTTTTACAAGGTAACTCCCCCTTACAAGGCATTTTACACCGGGATAGTGCATAAATATATCGAAGCTGTCATCAACACTGCTGTTAGTCCTTTGGCCCCTGACATCAGCAAAAAGGTACTGTGGCATGCCAAACAGCTGCAGGGCCTGGTCGATCATATGAGAACCCAGGTTGTACAATGTGCCTGCGCCAAGGCTTTTTTCTTCCTTCCATGAATCCTGTATGTAATTCCTGAACCTGTCGAAATGCGATTCAAACGATACCAGCCTTCCCAGTGAACCCTCACTGATCACCTTCTTAACAGTCAGGAAATCACCATCCCACCGCCGGTTTTGAAAAACGGATACCATCAATCCCTTCTCCTTTGCAATACGGATAATCTCACCTGCTTCTGAAGACCGAAGGGTAAAAGGCTTTTCCACTACCACATGTTTCCCTGCTGTCAAGGCTGCCTTTGCCATCTCAAAATGCAGGTAATCCGGGGTATTCACAACCACCAGTTCTGTTTCGGGATCTTCCAGTATGTCGGCGTAGGTCCTTACCAGTTGGGCTCCCGGATGCTTTCCCTCTGAATTGAACTTTTTACGTTCAAGGATCTTTACGATCTTAAAACCGGGATGCTTCTCCAGGAGGGGTCCGTGAAAAACGATCCCTGACATGCCGTATGAGGCGATTGCTGTTTTTACCTGTTTCATTCAGTTACTTTTATTGCTGCCTAAATTACAAAAATCATTACTTTTAAAAACTAAAAACAATTTAAGATATCCTTTTACGTGTCCGTCTTCTACAGGCAAATACGATCTATGGGAACCCGTTTGGAGATCCTTGTTCCCGGCCTGGAGGAATCCAAAGGGTTTTCCCTTGTAAGGAATATAAGTGAACAACTGGATGAACTCTTACGGCAGATTTCCAATTATGATCCCGGTTCAGAATTAAGCAAGCTGAACAGGGAGGGGTATATGCGGAGGACAGAAATATCGCACTGGCTCAGGACCCTGATTGAAGATGGTATCCTGTACCACAGGCTCACAAGGGGATACTTTGATTTTACCCTTGGTGGATGGACCAGTAATACGGACCTTATCAGGGATACAGGAAGAAGGTTTGCTGATCTGCTCAGTACGCCCATGGAGGAGAGGCTTGTCATTGAAGGAGGGACTGTGATCCTTTTACAGGAAGATGTAAGGATCGATCCGGGAGGTATAGGGAAAGGAATGGCACTGAGGATCATTGAAAAAATCTTGTTTGATCAGGAAATTCAGGATGCATTTATTAGCTTTGGGGGCAGCTCAGTGCTAGGAATAGGGAAGCATCCTCATGGGAATACCTGGAAGGTAGGTATTCAGCACCCTGATATCACAGGTAAAGTTATTGCTGAAGTTGACCTCTTGGATTCTTCAGTTTCAATTTCAGGGAATTCTTCCAACAACAGGAAAAAATACGGTGAAAGGGGACATATTCTTAATCCGACTGAGGCCTCGTTTTACAATGGAAGGGACATTGTAAGTGTAGTTTCAAATGATCCGGCTGAGGCCGAGGTACTTTCAACGGCTCTTCTCGCAGCAGGAGAAGCACACGCGAAGGAAGTGCTGGAGGGATTTAAAAACGTAATATATCAGAGATATATAATAGAACGAATTGACTGACACCCATACAACATATTAAAAAATGAAAAGTGACCGAAGAGATTTTATAAGGACATTTTCAATTTTGGCAGGGGCCGGACTTTCCGGGATGCCCTGGATGAAAGAACTGATGGCTCAGGAAGGACAAAGGCGTGTAAGACTTGGAATCATCGGAGTTGGCTCCAGGGGGCTTTACCAGCTTGATATCCTGAGGACCATTCCCGACCTTGATATCGTAGCCTTTTGCGATAATTATGAGCCACATTTTAACCGTACACGCGACCTGATCGGAGCCTCGGCCAGGGGCTATTACGATTACAGGACAATGCTGGAAGAGGAGGAGATGGATGCGGTTGTGATTGCCACACCTCTTAATGAACATGCCCATATAACCATTGATGCCCTGAATGCCGGGCTTCACGTATTCTGCGAAAAATCAATGGCAATGAACTACGAGGATTGCAATGCAATGGTAGTGGCACAGATCATAAATAACAGG
>CAYSAH010000133.1:0-8990 GCA_964428945.1 uncultured Bacteroidaceae bacterium
TTCATCACAGGCACCCTTTTTTGCTTGTCTGAAAGAATATTTTCGAAAAAGATAGCTTGTTTTCAAGGAAAAATATTCCTGGGTGGTCTTTGCCTAACTTAGAATTACGTAAAAAAAAGCCGTCTCAATCGAAACGGCTTTTTATTATGATCCAATAATTTCTTTCTGTTAATACTCCCAAAGGTCATGCTCCATGACGAAAAGATCATTTTTGATCCTGTCTGCTTCCATGAGTGCATCCTGACCTGTCGTGTAATCAACGATAAACCTGTTACCAAATTCATTGGATTCTGCAGCAATGGTGCTGGCAAATCTACGTTGTATAAACAAATCGTCGAATGAAAGGTTCTGGGCATCATTATTTGGATTATATACTCCATGAGTTGCAAATAAATTTCTGCATTGAGGGAAGTATACAAAGAAAGGAATGATCCTGTCAACACCCGGTAATGGCTGGTTGGTAACCGGATCGAATTTTGGCTTGATGATCAGAGGCGCAAGTGCAGTAATACGAACCCTCATTTCTGAGTGCTGTTTGTCGAAATACCACTTTTCCTTGATATAAAAACCTTTGATATCTATTCCATTGGTATTGATCCTGAGAACGCCACCATTATTGTCGAAAATGGTATCAGCCTCAATTTTTGAATAAACTTCCTTAAGGGATGTTGGCTCAGCGAAGGGGTTGTTAAAATTATTAAAGGCATAGGGAGTAATTTCACCGGACCTTAAACCTTCCATAAGAAGAAGATAGAGGCTATAGCGATGTTCAATAGGTTCAACCTCCGGATAACGAAGGGGGTAGTTCATTCTCTGTCTTAGATCAACAATCCTCCAGATATCTTTTGACCACATCACATCTGCTTCCCTGAGGTATGGATATGGGATTGGTTTTTTTGTCGGGATTATGTTTTCCCTTGTGTAAACGTCTTCAGTAGCAACTGTACTAAATGCAGAAGTACCTGGGCCACCTTGTGACATACTTGTATTCGGCTGTTGCGCATAAACGGCGGAGAAACCTGCAACAAAAACGAATAAAAACAGATTTTTAGCTACCTTCATCACTATCGGATTTTAATTGTTATACTGTTTAATGAGCGTTTCACTCCGTCCGGACCTATAGCTTCAACATCTTCTATAAAAACTCTTTGTCCGGCTCTCATTCTTCTGAATAATTCTTGTTGAGCTGATGTAAAAGTCTCACTGGTTGCTTCTTCAATAATATTGATTCCACCTGAACCTACAACGTTAACTTTGAATCCGGTTACAGTGTAATCCACATCAAACAGGAATCCTTCGGCAATGGCTTCAACTTTCTTAAGTTTTGTCAGATTACTAAGAGTCATAAATCCACTTCCCTTGGGAAGGCCTTCAACCATGGCTGTCGGATCAGGAAGGTTTAATACCCTGAAGAGCATTTCACCCATAAAGCTTTGCTTCCCCTCAATATCAGCATAAACGCTGATTTTTGTACTTTCTTCCTTTGGCCCTGGCTGCACTATGTAATTACCGGCAGACACCTTCTTGATATTTCCTGAGGTAATTCTTGGCTTAACAGCACTCTCTGTAACACCCGAAGCTGATATTGATACAGGATTATCAACACCGCGATAAAAAACGTTCATTTTCGTTGGAGAAATCACAGCATTTGCTTCGTCGACACGATATGTTGCAGTAAAATCTCTTTCAATGATCTGTCCGTCATTATTTAGTTTCAATTTTCCACCCCAGGTCCGTTCTCCTGATGTATTGGAAACAGCGGTGTAAATTCCTTTCCCGGATTCAACCTCCAGCATCTGACCACCGGTAAGGATAACCTCAGGGGTCTTAGTTGAATCATAGGCAGCAAGGAATACCTGTGCCCTGTATTCCTGTCCTTTGAAGACCACATCAGAGTTTGGAAGTACAATTGCTTCAAGGACATTTACTTTAAAATCTTTAGCGTCCACCTGTTGCAGGAGATAACTAAGGATATCGGTCTCAACATTTCTTACATTGGCCTGCATAGCGGAAAGACGAGTGATCACTCCTGCAAGCGGAAGGTGTTCAAAATTGTGCTCTACCCAAGGTACTTCAGCGTCTCCGACTTTATGCGGAGGAGCCGGATGAGTATCCAGGTTTCCTTCGATGGCTTCGATTAAAGGGGCAAAAGTAGAATCATCTCCGATAAGTTCGATCATTTTTTCCCGGTATGATTCCATTTTTTCCTGTAACTCTTCCCCTTTTTTCTCAACGATCATTACTTGTGCAGGAGTATTATTATCATCTTTAACTTTTACAAGATTAAGGTCAACTTCTCCGTCAATAATTGCATCCGGATCTTTTACCTGTACTATTTCAAGTTTACATTCATTAAGAAACTCATAGAGTTCATCTGAAAGCGTTCTTACCTGATCTGTTTTTTCTTTCCATGGACCAACCTTTGCTTCATTTTGTGAATTTGCAAAATCCATTTTACTGTAAATACCTTCATTCTTTGATGCAAAGTTTTCTGTAGTTTGAACCAGGCCATGGTCAACAATGACAAATGCATTGAGAACGTCCTTTGACACATTCATTGCTAACATTGCTGTCAGCACCAAATACATCATACCGATCATTTTCTGTCTCGGAGTTTCCTTGCCGTGTCCCATATAAATGGATTAAAATAATTTAAAAACTTACTTCTTCCGAATGCTCATTGCAGAGAGCATAGAGCCATATATATTATTCAATTCTGAGAGGCTCTCGCTCAGTTTGGTAATTTCCTGCTTGTATTTCTGGGTTTCATCCACAGAAGCTTTCAGGCTGTTAACCATCTCGTTGAGACCTTTATAAACATCGGATGTTCCTTTCAAATGTTCTTTGCTTCCTGCAACCTGAGTTGTATAGGAAGAATTTAATTCAGCGAGGTTTTTACTAAGCTGTTCAAGTTGTCCCTGGAATTTCTTCTGGCTTTCAGAGATTTGGCTATGTTCCTGTTTAACGTCCCCGGACATGGCTTCGTATGCAGCAGTAAGATTGGCACTGGAAGCAGCAAATTTTTCTGCGATCTCTTTCCCTTTATTATCAATTAATTGAGAAGTCTTTTTATATGACTCTGCAAGTATTTCGACCTGTTGATTCAGCACGCCTGAATTTGCACCATAAGCAGTAGCAACCTTATCCATATTAGTGGCTGCACCACCCATTTTTTCAAAATACTCCTTGGTAGCAAGAGAGGCGGATGTAATATCAGCTATCGTTTCGGAAGTTGATGAGATTGCTGAAATGCTTTTGCCGAGCTTCTTAACGTCTGCTTCACTGATCTGAGATTCCTGGATCAGTTCATCAAATTTCTGAAGACCAACATTTCTGCCAGCTATTGCATTTTCCTTGTATTCATCGATCTCATCAGGATCTGACATTCCGGCTAGTTCCGGATACACCAGGGTCCAGTCGAGTTCTTCATGAAGCGGTTCAAAAGCTGAAAAGAAGAAGATAATAGCTTCGATCAACAGACCGCTGGTTAATGCTATACTTGCTCCAGGCCAGTGCTGAATTTTAAAAAGGGCTCCGATAATAACAATTGATGCTCCGAAACCATAAAGCTTGGCTGTAAATGATTTCCAGCCTGAACTTTGGACGAGTTCTGTAATTCCCATAATAATTTAGAATTAATTTGTACCTAAATATGAACGTACACAACGGAAACCCACATAAGATTTCGCGGTATCCTGGTATTCGTAATCACGCATACTTACCTGCAAATAGCGGGCAACATCCTTCCAGGAACCTCCTCTGATCACTTTGCGTTTCATTACAGGCGGATCATCTGGAGTTGCGTTGTATTTGTAATTGGGGTTAAGAGTTGCTGAGAAAACATAAGCAGAAGGGTCATAGGCATTAATGGTCCATTCTGCAACGTTACCTGCCATATCGTATAATCCGTATTCATTTGCCGAAAATGTAGCTACCCTTGAAGTGGCCAGCGATCCGTCGTCGATATAGTTACCACGGAGTGGCTTGAAGTTGGCGACAAAGCATCCGATTTTATTCCTTAAATAAACACCTCCCCAAGGATACATGCTGTTGTCAAGGTTCCCCCTGGCAGCAAATTCCCATTCTGCCTCTATCGGAAGCCTGTAATCCTGAACAAGAGGCAGTCCTTGATTTGCAAGGGCATCATTTAAAAAGTTGGTTCTCCAGATGCAAAAAGCATTTGCTTGTTTCCAGTTAACCCCTACAACAGGATAGTTGTCGTAGGATGCGTGCCAGAAGTACATCGTTGCCATTGGTTCATTGTATGAGTAGGTAAAGTCAGCAATCCAGCAAAGGGTATCAGGATAAACCAGCACCCAGTCTTTATGTACAAAAGATCCACGGCTCTGAATTGCTTCCTGACTTCCATCCGGACGGGTAACCTGGCCATTATATGTTACAGTGGGTTCAGCTGTACCTCCGCTGTACTGAAGTTGCATACGGTTACCCTTTTTTGCTGCCTGGTGAAGGTCAACCCAGTAGTAATTATAAATTAATTTTGTAACATCGAGTTCTTTACCACGGGGAGAAAGCTGGTCTACTCCTGAATAATAGATACCCATTCCGCCTTCATCTTTTGACTTAAAAACCATATCCTTCAGGGTTCCTTCTTTATCTTTTGCAATAACATCCATGGGAGTGTCCCAATTGATCCTGTATTGCTGCTGATTATCCTTGTCAGTGTACTCCATAGGATTACCTTCATTATCCAACAATTGAAAGTCTTGCTGGCCTTCAGTTGCTAAATATTTCCTGATGATAGAATCACGTACCCAGAATACATATTGCCTGTATTCGTTATTTGTGATCTCAGTTTCATCCATCCAGAACGCGTCGATTGACACTGTTCTTGCAAGTGCATTCTGTGTCCAGGCAATATCCTGATCGCTCGGTCCCATTGTAAATGATCCTGCGGGAATAAACAACATTCCGTATGGATCAGGTTCAATGTAAGCCTTACGCCCTTGTACTCCAACAAGTTCTCCTGAGTTGTAGTTTGCACAACTGCCTAGTAATGCTACCAGTAATACCAATATTAGTACTCTTTTCATGGCTTGGGTATTTAAACAATAACTGTCTTTAGTCAATAAGTTCAAGTTATAAAAAACAATCTAAATATAGTAAAATATTATAAAAATCTAATGCTCTCATATTTTTGCGGGCTCTTATCCAGACTTAAGTCAAAGCAATACCTGACTGTGATCTCATGAGAACCGCTGTTATATTTGAAAAGGGGAGACAATTCAATATCATATGAATAGCCTACCCTAATTCCGTTTATCAGTTCAATACCGAATAGTGCACTAACTGCACCTCCTACAGAATAAGAAACTCCTCCCCAGAATCTTTTATTGTATCTCAAGTTGGTATTGAGGTATATATGGTTATCTTTTCCATCAGTCTGGATCATAAATGAGGGCATCAATTCAAACATTGGATTTGGAAGTTGGATAGTATATCCTCCAACAGCATAATAATGTCTAACCAGCTTTGCTTCAGCAAGTTCCTCCGGAAAATCAAACCGGGTCTGGTTCAAATGGGTAGTCGAAAGGCCAAAATAGACTTTATCTGTTGAATAGAAGGCCCCAAGGCCCATGTCGAAGCCGAAAATACTTGCAGCACTTTGAGGAATTGCGTCATCACCTGTAATATCGATCACATCTGCCCCGTTCAGTTCCGTTGGGTCAAATGAATGGTTTGCCAAACCAATATTTAAGCCTACACCAAGCAGTCCGGCACCGATATCTATTTTATAGGAGTAGGACAAGTTTGCAAACAGGTCATTGTTCAGGGCAACATTATCGTTCATAAAATTAACACCAACTCCATGTGACCGGCCTAAAAGGCTGAATGGAGCATGAGCAGTAAATGTCGTAACAACCGGAGCTCCGGGAAATCCTGCCCATTGGTTCCTGAAAGCCGCCAGAGCACAGATCTTATCAGACTGGCCGACTGAGCCTGGGTTAAATACAGGAATGAGAAACATATTCTGACTCAACTTCGGATCCTGCTGTGCTGCAAGGCCCGCTGATAGAATCACCAAAAAAATAATGGCCGTCAGTTTATTCATACTCATTCTAAAAAGCCTGTATGGCTTGTGTGTCGCTTTTTTGCCGAAGTAAAATAAGTAAAAATTATTGGTCGGAGCAAATATTATTAACATGAGAATGTTAATAAAGTTTGCCCTGTTTTTTTAATTTGTCCTTTTACTTATGCCGGGATAATAATAATCAATTTGATATTGAATATAAAAAACCCTGTTTTAATTACCCAAACGGTGTAAATATCGCCACCAGCGCTCTGGTATTATGTTTTTACATGCCATCTGGTAATCCTCATACGAACAAGAGATAAAATAGTTATATTTTGTTGCAGGATTTTTTACCGGGATCTCTATCCACCAACGTTCCGACAGGTTACTCTTATAAAATACAAGTTCCTGATTCAATTCATCTGGGGTTATAATGAATTTTTTAGTGTGTTCATGGGTTTCAGCTGGATTTTCTTTGACACGATGGGATAAGCCATCTATAAAATACCAGATTGCCTGGGCTGCCAGGTGACTTGTCTGGTCATTGAGGTCTTTTTCGGGCGATAATTCAAATAAGCCGCAGATCTTTACCTTCTCACTTAATCCGGCATAGCGTGTTAAGGCGCACAATTCATCGCCAAACAGTCCGTTAGGTGAAGGGGTGGTAACCCCGGGAGCATCAGAATGTCTTACCGAATTCATATCTATGCTTAATAAGTCAGCATCTCTGATAATTGGTTCTGCCAAACGGATATTATCCCGGATTTCACCGAGTCTTATGCTTTCCATATACTCCTCTTCAAGGTAGTCCATCTGGTTTTGAGCAATAAAATATTGCTGATGGCCCAGGTTGGAGTAAGTAAAATATTTTTTAAGGTCCTTATCAATAATATATTTAAGGTAGTTCCTGGAATTGATCTCTGGTTCATTTTCCAGCCAGAAATCAAGTCGGGGATCTACTGTAAGGATCTGCCTGATCCCCCCCAGCTTCTGCAAGGCAAGTATAGACCCAAAGGTGAGGTCTTGCGATCCGCCGATAAAAAAAGGGATGACACCTCTTTCGATCAATTCAAGGGAGATATCCCTGATGGCAAAATATGTATCGTTTATATTGTCAGTGATTTTGAGGTTTCCAAGATCATATATTTTAACATTGTTATTCACTTTCCTAAGTTGATACAACATTCCCCTCACTTTATCAGGAGCAGCGGCACTGCCTTTAATGAAAGCGGCTTTGTCTTGAGGAACCCCGATTATTGCGAGCTGGAAACGGTCCAGGTCCCTTATCGGCTGGTCGGGGGTATGAATTGCAATATTTCTGCTGAAGGAATATTTTTCGGGCAGAAAATGAAACTCAGGCCTGTCAAGACTTACGGGGTCAAAATATCCATTAAGATCCATATTGCTATGTTAAGATTTGCTTTTTCGTGAGGGTTTATCAGGCGTTTTTTCTATGATTTCATTACACTCATCCAGTGTAAGTTCCTCAGGTTTTTTCCCCCTGGGGATTTTAAAATTCTTTTTATTATAGGCGATATAAGGGCCGTACCTTCCATTAAGTATCTGCAATCCAGGCTTTTCATCAAATTCTTTTATTAGACGGCTCTTTTCTTCCTCTCTTTTTGACTTAATCAACTCAACCGCTCTTTCAAGAGATACAGAATAAGGATCATCATCCTTATGCAGTGAGACAAACTTGTTCTGATGACGAACATATGGTCCAAACCTTCCAATGGCAACAGTGACATCAACTTCTTCAAATTTTCCGAGGTTTCGCGGAAGTTTAAAAAGGTCCAATGCCTCTTCGAGCGACAGTGATTCCATGCTTTGCCCTTTTAGCAGACTTGCAAATCTCGGTTTTTCCTCATCCTCAGCCTCTCCGATCTGAACCATGGGACCAAATCTTCCGATCTTCACAGAAACAGGCCTTCCGGATCCAGGCTCATTTCCAAGGGCTCTTTCACCTTTTGACCTTTCCGAGGTAAGCATGGTTTCGTCAACCTGCTTGTGAAAAGGATTGTAGAATTTACTTATCATTTCAGTCCAGTTGGACTTACCCATTGCGATTGAATCAAATTCCTTTTCGACATCGGCAGTAAAATTGTAATTCATAATATTTACAAAATACTGCTCCAGGAAATCATTTACTATCATCCCGATATCGGTAGGAAAAAGTTTCGACTTTTCCATCCCAAATGATTCCGAAATGGTTTTCTGTTTTAATTCTCCATGTTTTAGTAAAAAAGATTCTGTTTTGCGCGTATTACCAGGCCTTGTCTCCTTAACTACGTATTCCCTGTTCTGGATCGTTGAAATTGTGGGAGCATAGGTTGATGGTCTTCCTATACCAAGTTCTTCAAGTTTTTTTACCAGGCTAGCTTCCGTATACCTTGCAGCTGGCGTGGTAAATTTTTGTGTTGCCTCGATCTGTTTATAATTGAGCTGATCATTTTGCTTAAGTGGGGGAAGCAGGCTTCCTGTCTCCTCCTCATTCTCTTCGTCTGTCGATTCGATATATACTTTAAGAAAGCCGTCAAAAATCAGGACTTCACCTGTAGCGATAAAGGTTTCATCCGCATTTGATATTTCGATGGTAACGTTGGTCCTTTCAAGTTGTGCATCGCTCATTTGTGAGGCAATGGTGCGCTTCCAGATAAGTTCGTAGAGTCTTTTTTCCTGGTTACCACCTTCTATGTTCCGGTTGCTGATATAAGTTGGTCTTATTGCTTCATGTGCCTCCTGAGCCCCTTTGGTTTTTGTAGCATATTGCCTCATTTTATGGTACTTGTCACCAAAGGAGGATTTGATTTCCGCTGATGCTGTGGAGATCGCAAGATTGGATAGATTAACGGAATCTGTCCTCATATAGGTAATTAGACCAGCCTCATAGAGCCGCTGGGCAACTGACATGGTTTGAGATACTGAAAATCCAAGCTTCCTGCTTGCTTCCTGCTGAAGT
>CAYSAH010000134.1:0-8980 GCA_964428945.1 uncultured Bacteroidaceae bacterium
AAGATAAAAGTAAACTGTCGATGCATACAGAATAAGCGAAAAGAATATGAAATGGAGTGCAATTGTGCTTGGCTTGCTGATACTCGTCACAGCCTGCAGCCGGAGAAACAGGGAAGATATGCAAAACAATGATCTGATCACTCTGATCATACTGGATCCGGGGCATTTTCATGCCTCACTTGTTCAAAAGGAGATGTATGAAGGGATGGACAGTACAGTTTACATCTATGCTCCCGGAGGAATGGAGCTGAACGACTATCTCCAAAGGGTGGAGTCCTACAATGCCCTGTCAGATGATCCCACATCCTGGAATCTGAAGGTCTGTACAGGCCCCGATTTTCTTGAACGAATGCTCAAAGAGAAACCGGGAAACCTGGTGATCCTTGCCGGCAATAACAGGAATAAAACAGAATATATAGATGCATGCATCAAGGCAGGCCTGAATGTGCTGGCCGACAAACCGATGGCCATTGATACCAGCGATTTCAATCTTCTGAAAGAGGCTTTTACCAGGGCGGATGAAAAGGGACTGTTGCTATACGATATAATGACTGAGCGCTTCGAGATCACCACCATTTTACAAAAAGCACTTTCGGAGCAGGAGAATATTTTCGGAAAAATAATCAGCGGAAGTCCGCAGGAACCTGCAATAACAAAGGAATCGGTGCACCATTTCTTCAAATATGTATCGGGAAAACCTCTGCAGAGGCCAGCCTGGTTTTTCGATGTATTACAGGAAGGTGAGGCCATTGCAGATGTGGGAACGCACCTTGTGGATATGGTGATGTGGGAGACCAATATGGAAGATCTTCAGAATTATGAAGAAGATATAGAAATCATCTCCTCAAAAAGGTGGCCCACGAAGCTTGATTCCAATCAGTTCAAAAAAGTTACCGGGCTTGATCGTTTTCCGGAATATCTTGCACCCTATGTGGAAAATGACACCTTGAAAGCAATTGCCAACAGCACACTTGATTTTTCAATCAAGGGTGTATATGCAAGGGTTTCGGTCGAATGGGCATTCGAGGCTCCTGAAGGAGCCGGGGATACACACTATTCAATTATGCGTGGAACACTTTCTGATCTGATCATTCAACAGGGTCTGGCCGAAAATTTCAGGCCTGAATTGTATATTAAGATTAAAGATGAGGCACATGCCAAAATTGTTGAATCAAATCTTCACTTGTATTTGAATTCCGGGCTAAGCAATGAATATCCGGGAGTTTCACTTGAAAGGGTCTCTTCGGGGACCTGGAGAATAAATATTCCTAATCAATACCGGGCCGGGCATGAAGCCCATTTTGCACAGCTTACCAGGCAGTTCCTGGAATACCTGGACGAGGGCAAAATTCCAAGGCTGGAAACAGACAGAATGATCGCAAAATATTATATTACCACCAAAGCTGTCGAGCCGTCAAAATAGCAAGTTTGGTTTATAGTATTATAAGTCATACATTTATGAATATTTGTTCAGCCATGATTCAGGAATTCTTTAATCCTTCAAGCGGTATATTGGAGTCGACATGGGAGGGACCAACAGACCTTCAGGAGATCATAGACTACATCCGCCGTACCAAAGTTAATCCCGACTATCCCAGGAAACTTAAGATCCTTACTTTTGCAGAAAAGGCACTACTGACTGTAAGCCTTGATGATTTGAATTTAATTGCACAGGAAAACAAACAATCAGTTGAAAATTATATTTATATCGTCGATGCTTTTATAGTTGATGAAGCGATTGTTGCTGCACTTTCTACAATGTACAAAAAAGTAAGTGCGGTAAAAAATTACCAATTCAATATCTTTTCTTCCAGGGAAGCCGCCAGGAATTGGCTTGATTCCATTTAGGCCGGTATCTTATTGACTCGTTTTGTCTGGCTTTGCCAGCCCCGGGTCTCACTTGGCCGGGTAAGCTGGCCCACTCCATTTGCCAATAGAGGTTTTATCTTTTCAATGTTAATACTTCCGTCGGCCGAAAATTCTATTGAATCTTTTATCTCACCTGCAACAGCGACCATCTGCGCGGCTTTTTCTTCCAGGGTCATCCTTTTCAGGAGATCTTGGACCCGTTTTTCTATTGGTAAACCAGGATTCTTGTATGCAGGTTCCATAAGCTTTTTATTGCATGTGAAGAGAGTAAATATAATAAGCAGGAAAAGTATAATATGAATTTTATTCATCAGCTGTAATAATACTACGGGGAATAAAAATTCAATTTGACAGAATTTTACTATTAAATTTTAAAGGATCATCTGATCAAATGTAAATATTATTGATTTAAATTTCATCGGGGCCTGTATTTTATAAATGTTCCAAATACCTGCGGTATAAGCGTCTTTCTTACGCTTTAGAGGATCAGGGCATCTTTGGACTTAAGTTATAAGGTAATTTGTGTTGTTAAAAATGTAAAGAATGAACTGTTTTTTTATATATTGCCTGTCAAACTGTTTACTACTATTAATTTCTTAAACTTAACTACTATGAAGATAAGATTACTTATTTTAAGTTTTCTGGTGGGAGGGAGCATGCTTTATGCTCAGACAGCCTATACCTCGCTGGTTATTTCTGAGGCCAGGATTGATGAAGCTCACCAGGCCTATGTTGAGATTACCAACGTAGGGAATCAGACTATTAACCTTTCTGAATTTGAATTCGGAAAGGTGGATCCCTGGACTGAAAAGTGGAATCCGAGTAAGAACAATTATTTTATGCTGCCAGACAAGGAACTTGCTCCGGGAGAATCCTTTGTAATGGCCTCAGTTCTTGATTATACGCACGAACAGTGGCTGAAGTACCCTGACCAGTGGAACGAAAGGGTAAATAAGGAGGATATGGAATACCTGGCCGACATGCAGATTCACAGGCCGGAATCAACTCCACTTGCTGCTTCCGACAGTGTATCTCCTGCAAACGGAACGATCACGGTTTGGGGTGGAAGGGATTGCTGGTACCTGGAGCACCATTTTACTGCAGATGATTCCCTTATCATTGACCAGGTGAATGGGGTATTTGTAGGTGAAATCGAAAACGAGCGCCTTCACGGAGGATCAAATGATGTTGCAGGTGTAACAGCAGCTTCTGACAGGTGTGTACTGATCCGGAAATTCAGTATCAAGAACGGGACAGAAGATTTTGATACAGGCCGTGGACAGGACATAGATGAATCAGAATGGTTGCCAATTCCCTTTGTACTTGGTGAATGGGAACCCCTGAGGAAATCTTTCTGGACAGTAGGTAATCATGGAGACTATAACCTTGATGCCACTACCCTGACTTCTGACCTGATTGGAATAGATTTCGGAAGCAGGAAACTGACTGTTCCCTGGGGAGTAAGGAACCAGGATTCTCTGATGATGGCATTCGATTACCATCCCGGATTTGCCTGGCACTATCATCTTTCACCTGTAAGTGCAGACTCTGCTTTTATTTCTGTAAGAACAGGAGATCGCTTAACGGTTTATGCATGCGGTAATAACCTTGATTCTGTAACATTTTCAATTGAATTGCTGCCGCCAACAGCAGATGAAAACAGGGTAATTCCGAAATCAGGCAAGAATGCAGATGGATTCTTCTGGAATGATCCGGGCCCAACGTACCGTGTAACCGACGGGCTTGCGATGGATACCATATTGCGCGTTCCTTTTGCTACAAGGACCGACAGTTTACTTAAGTACCTTGAGAAGGCCCCTGATGCCAGCTGGGTAATCGTTTTCAATGGCGGTATAACCCGTCCGGACCTGAAAGACGGAGATATTCTGAAAGTTACCTCCAAGAATGGAGCAGCCAAGGAGTATTACATCCAGGTTGAGGATTATCTCCCCAGTCACAATGCCTACCTGAGCTCAATAACATGGCCTGATATTCCGGCAATGTATTATGATCAGTTTGACTGGGCAGGAGATACCATACCAACTTTTTCTCCATCAAAGTACAACTATAAGATCAATTTACCCGCCGGGGTATACACGGTCCCTGCACTGGTTGCAAAAACCCAGGATCTGAATGCAAAAATTACAGTTAGCAGGGCAACTTTCCTTTTCGGAACCATAGAGGACAGGACAACGACCTTTACGGTGACTGCCGATGATGATACTTCAGTTGTTGTTTATAAAGTGCAACTTGTTCCCAGGAAGGATATTATGGATGCGCAACCCTTCACAACGGGAGAGCCATTCATTTCTGAATTTGAATTACGCCAGGCCTGGAGCAATACCTTTATCGAATTGTGCAATCCAAATGGTATTCCTTTGGATATGAGTAATTATATGGTGGTTCGCGGTGGCGGTGATCCATATGATATTGTTGACAATTATACACTCCCCGAAGACTCCCTGCGCAGGTATAACAGGTATGTCCCCGGGTATAAATGGCAATCAGCCAAGGAGTGGGGTATTACACCTGCCATCCTCGAAAGGGATGAGACCGGGACGAATTCAATTGTCCAGGGGAATGATGTATTTGTAATAGGTGTTCCTACAGCAGGACACTGGAAAGAAGGCGAAGTGGATTTCAACTTCAGGAATCCTCCTTTTGCTATGGAATTCCAGCCCGGGCATGATGACTGGGGAACCTATAAAGAAGACAGGACCATAGTTTCAGGTTGGTATTCACATACATGGTACCTGTTTAAGATCCTGAATCCCGATGTTAAAGCCGGCCTTGTACCTGCAAATAATCCTGCCGATTTTGAGATCATTGATATTTTTGGAATGGGGAACTGGACCCAGTGGAATATTGGAGGAGTACCAGCCGACCAGAATCGTGGTTATATCAGGAAGCCTGCATTTTACAAGGGGAAAACCATAGCTGCTGAATCTTTTGGAACGGACGATGCCACGAGTGAATGGAGGATGGTCAACGAGACTTACTTCAGTGATCAGGGATATGGATGGCCTACCTACCAGGAAATGATCGCTGATGATATCGGTACACACTTCCTGAATGATATCACAGAGCACCTTTCTACAGTTGCTTCACGTTACTACCTGGTGAGCAGCGGTTATTCACTGGATGAATCTATTGACGGATTGATCACAGGCGTAACTGTTGAAGAGTTCCTGGCTGATATTGTTAAGGCCCAGGAAGCACAGGTTCTCACTGTCGTAAGCGGAACAACTCCCGGACTGGTGCTTACAGGTACTGACGTCCTTGCAAATAATGATTCACTGGTTGTAGTTTCTGCAAATGGGAACGTAAAGACCCGGTACGCGCTGTTCGTTGATGCAACAGGATTAAGCGACAACGCTGTTATTACTTCTACAATGTATACAATTGATCATACAGGCTCAACAGGTACGGTTGGAGGATTTAATTATGGCGCATTGCTAAGCACTGTAGTTGCTAATGTTACTGTTCCTGATGGAGCTACGCTCAGTATTATCGATTCCGAAGGAGCCTTCGTTCCTATGAAAATTAAGAATTTTGATTCACTGTACGTAGATGTGCTGGCAACTGACGATGTCTATTTTGAAGTCGTTGCACAGGATGGTAAGACAACCATTACATACCAGTTAATTCCAAATTCTTTAGCAACAGATGCTTTTGTTCTGTCCTATGTTTACCTGGTGGTTGAAGCTGATAAAATGATCAGGTTAATACCAGGAGGAACCACCGTTTCGGCATTACTTAGTAATCTTATACCTGCCATGGGAGCTACAGTCCAGGTATTTGATAAAGCCGGATTTGAACGTACCAGTGGTGATATCTATGAGGATGATGTGGTACTGGTTACTGCCCAGGATGGTGTAACAACAGCCACCTATACCTTCGAAATGCTTGAAGATCTCGTTTACTACATGGCCTATGTTACTTCCAAGAAATACGTTGTAAACAGTACATTATTTACAATAACCGGGGGTAAAAAGCTGAATGATACGCTCACAGTGAGCGAATTCCTTGCAGACATGAAGCCTGCTCCGGGAGCAACGATGACAGTGCTCTCCTCCACAGGTGCTGCAAAAAGTGCTAATGATATGCTTGCCGAGGGTGACCAGTTGAAGGTTGTTTCCGCAAATGGACTTAATACTGTGACTTATGCAATGACGGTTTCCGTTATTATTGGGGTTCAGGATATCCAGAACAGGTTCATCAATGTTTATCCTAATCCAAGCAGGGGACAGGTTCATGTTGACGGACTCAACGCCGGCGACAGGCTGCAGGTTTACAATATGCTTGGTGTCCAGGTCATGGATAAAGTGATTTACAATACTGAAGAAATAATCTCGATCAGCAATGATCAGAAGGGAATTTTCTTTATGGTTGTAAAGACCAGGGATGCTGCTATTGTTGGTCATTTCAGGCTTGTTATAGAGTAAATTGCTCTTAAGGTCCTGATTCAGGACCTGATATTTATATTAGAAAAATGGTTTTCCGCATCAACAGGGGTGCGGAAAACCTATTTTATAAGTTGGCCCTTCCCATGCAGGGATGGAATATTCCATGTTTTTTCTAAGCTTTTCCTTAACAGTCAAATATTATGTCAAGATTATTTTTCTCCTTAATGCTGACCGGATTTTTCTTTTTTACTGTATCCGGACAGCCGGGCAGTAAGTATATTGTTATTGATCAGTTTGGTTATCCACCGTCTGCAAAGAAGGTTGCCGTTATAAGGGACCCCCATACAGGGTTTGATGCCGACTGGGAATTCACGCCTGGAAATCAATATTGTGTTATAGAAGTTGCTACCGGGAATAAAGTTTTCTCGGCAAAACCAGTAGCCTGGAAATCCGGTCAGACCGATGATGCCTCGGGTGACAGGGCCTGGCATTTTGATTTTTCTTCGCTTGACGTCCCAGGTACTTACTATATCCTCGATGAGGAAAGAGGACAGCGATCCTACTCATTTTTAATTGCTGAAAATGTTTATAATGCGGTCCTGAAACATTCCGTAAGAAGCTTTTTTTACCAGAGGGCCGGATTTGAAAAGGCTGCAGAGTATGCCGGTGAGGAATGGGCAGACGGAGCAAGCCATATCGGACCACTGCAGGACCCAAATTGCAGGTCATTTTTCGATAAAAACAATCCTGGCAGTGAAAGAAATGTTTCAGGCGGATGGTATGATGCCGGGGATTTCAACAAATACACAAACTGGACTGCCAATTACGTGGTGAGCTTTTTAAATGCATATATTGAAAATCCCGAAGCTTTCGGTGATGATTATAACATCCCGGAATCAGGAAACGGAATTCCTGATCTGATTGACGAAACTAAGTGGGGCATGGATCATTTGCTGCGGATGCAACTGGAAGACGGAGCGGTGCTGAGTATCGTGGGCCTGAGTCATGCAAGTCCTCCTTCCTCTGCAACAGGGCCTTCCTATTACGGGCCTCCGAATACTTCGGCAACCCTGAACTCAGCCGCAGCATTTGCTCTCGGTTCAAAAATCTTCCGTTCCCTCGGCCTTGTTGATTATTCCGACACGCTGCTCATGAGAGCGGAAAGGGCCTGGAACTGGGCAGAAATTCACCCTGATTCACTCTTTGATAACAACTCTGCCGAATACAATTCTTCTGGTCTTGGCGCAGGTAGACAGGAGGTGGATAATTACAGCAGGCTGATGATTAAACTTGAAGCTGCCTGTTACCTTTTCGAAGTTACCGGAGAAATAAAATACAGGGATTTTTTCGATGCCAATTATTCTCAATGCCATCTCATACAATGGAATTTTGCCTATCCTTTTGAATTGGAAAATCAAAAAACGCTTCTTCATTATCTGAATGTTGAGGGAGCCACTGCAACTGTTAAAACCCAGATCAGGAACGTATATAGAAATGCAATCCTCAACGGGGGAGATAATATGCCTGCAAACAGGAGTGTGAAGGACCCCTATTTCGCATATATTAAAGACTACACCTGGGGCAGCAACAGGACCAAATCGGTGCAGGGAAATATGTATTTGGACCTGCTTGAATATGATTTTACAATATCATCACCGGGGGAATTGACCGACGCAGGACTTACATACCTCAATTACCTTCACGGTGTAAATCCATTGTCCTTCGTTTACCTTTCAAATATGTACGAATATGGTGCGGATAATGGGGTGAATGAGTTCTACCACAGCTGGTTTACAGACGGGAGCCCATTGTGGGACCGGGTTGGAAAGTCAACCTACGGGCCACCCCCGGGATACCTGACCGGTGGTGCAAATCCGGGTTACGACTGGGATGGATGCTGTCCCTCGGGATGCGGATCCTCAGGGAACAACAGCAAGTGCACCTCGGAATCCATTACCCCTCCCAAAGGACAGCCAAAAATGAAGTCATACAAGGACTTTAATACAAGCTGGCCATTGAATTCCTGGTCTGTGACAGAAAACAGCTGTGGTTACCAGATCCAGTACATCCGGCTGCTTTCAAAATATGTAACAGCATCGATGGATTGTAATGGGGATCTAAGCGGTACGGCATTTATCGATTCCTGCGGCAATTGTGCAGGTGGAAATACCGGGATTGCCCCGGTGCTGGATCCTGAAACCTGCGTCCTGCCGTCAGATTGTGAGGGTGTTGCCGGTGGTGCAGCATTTGTAGATAGTTGCGGGATATGTGCCGGGGGAAATACAGGAAGGATCCCGGTAATTGATAAGGCGCAATGCTATGATTGTGCAGGAGATTTTAATGGAACAGCCTTCCTTGATTCATGCGGAAACTGTGCTGCCGGCAATACAGGGGAAATCCCTGTTCTTGACCTTGCGCTCTGCTTTGATTGCAACAATGAATTTAATGGCACTGCATATATCGATTCCTGCGGGATATGTGCGGGAGGAAGTACTGGTATTTCTGCCGTTCTTGACCCCCTGCTTTGTCCAAACGCCGTGCGGGAAAGATCCTCCTTTCAGGGATCAAAAATGGACTTTTATCCAAATCCAAGTTCAGGAATACTAAATTTCTTTGGCCAGGAACAGGCCCTGTTTCAAATAAGGATCTTCGATATTAACGGAGTAATGTTGATAGATAGAAATATAAGGGGTTCAGAGGTCCTT
>CAYSAH010000135.1:0-4862 GCA_964428945.1 uncultured Bacteroidaceae bacterium
ATACCCAGGCATTGCACCACCGTCTCCACGCATATGGTTATGAGCAGGATCGTCACCTCCTCCAATATTAAACCTGAATATGTTCATGTTCAAGCCATCAGGATCGGTGATCCAATCGCAGATCTTTAAAACATCCGCTTCACTGTATCCTCCCATAATATTTGCCCACAAACACAACGAGCAACCCCAACCTTCCACATCCTGGTACTTTATAGCCGGATCAACAATTACCTGCTGTGAAAATAAGGGCCCACACAAAGCAGCTATAAAAAATATAAATACCTTTATAGCTATATTCTCTGATACCCTTTTACGCATATTATTTCTTTGTTTTCTCAATCGGTTGATGGAAAAATCCTTTGCTTTAATTTTCATGATACAAGATTATACATTAAGAATGTGTCTTTATGCAATGAATAATTCAATTATTAGGATAAATCAGCCAAATAAGTCATTTGTACTTCTGTTTGTAATCGCTTGACAATATTTAAAATATTAATTTACAATATTTTATAAATCAAATATACAATTTATGTTTCCTTGTCAAAATTCCTGGCCTTATAGGTGTATTAAAAATATCAGCTTATATTTCGGATAGCTTTATCTTTGCTGAAGTATGAATGTTTGAAAAAGTCACAAACCACTTGAAAAAGGAAATTAATATCCTGTTTACTAAAAAAACAGCTTGTCTTTTTTGCATCTTGTTGATATTCTCAATGTTGGAAGCAAGTGATAAAGAAAGCTCCAATGAATATATAATTCAGAGGTATAACATTAATTCCGGCTTCTCATCAGATTACCTGAACGCATTGTGGCAGGACCATGAAGGTTATCTTTGGATCGCCACTACTAATGGTCTCAATCGCTTCGATGGATATAATAACCGTATTTTCAAACCTGAATTCGGAAAGGAGAATACATTTAATTCTGTAAACCTCAATTCCATCACGGAAGATCTGCAGAATAAACTTTGGATCGGTACAGATCATTCAGGAATAAATGTGTATAACAAAAAGGATAACAAAGTCCGGATCATTGATCGCAATGACACAACCGGACTGGCCATCCTGGATAACAATATCAATCATCTGTTTTGCGATTCTCGGGGAAGGATCTGGATTTGTTCGTTTGGTGGTCTGAATCTTTATTACCCTTTAAATAACAAAATGGTCACCTTCAGCGGTAGTGCCGAATCCGGAAAGCCTTATCCTTTCGGCACAATTTCATATGCCTATGAAGATCATAACGGAAGAATCCTGATCGGTTCCTGGGGGAATGGTTTATATATTTATAATGAGGAAACGAATGATTTTAACCAGTTGCTTCTCGGAAAAACATCCCAGGTCAATGATACCATAAATCGTATCGTAAAGATCCTTGAAGACCGAAACGGAAATTATTGGATGGGGACCTGGGAGGGTGGCCTGTATAAAGTTCAGTTGGATAATTATCAGCAGATAAATGTTCTTCAGCATTATTCTATGGACTCACCCAACCACCTTAAGCTTTCGAGTAACATTATATATTGCTTATATGAAGATGTTTCCGGCGATATTTGGGCCGGAACTCCTTACGGTTTGAATATTATCTCCGGTCATGAATCCGACAGGTCAAGGGTTACGCTCATCCAAAGTGGAGATAATACTGATAATATTTCCCACAACGACCTTCTTCAAATATACGAAGACAGGTCGGGGATCATATGGATGGCAACGGGAGGAGGAGGATTAAATAAAATTGACAGGGGCTTGAGAAAAATAAAAAGTTATACCATTCCTGAGATCATCAAATTTCATGAAACACAATCCATACGATCCTTTATAACGGATGAGGATTCGACTTTACTTGTAGGGGTCAACGGACTCGGATTCGGGCATTACCGGCTGGAAAAGGGAGAATTTATTCCGTATACGGAAATTGATCGTTTCAATGGACTTCCCAGGAATATAAATGCCGCGACAAGCTTTTATAAAGATAAAAAGGGAAACCTTTGGATTGGAACGAGATATAGTGGTTTATTCATGATCTCTGCAAAATCCAATCAGACCTCTCATTTTTTATATTTTGATCCTGTCACTGGTGACAGAAGCAGAATGATAAACGTAATCTATGAAGACAGATATGGAAATATTTGGGCTGGAACGAATAATGGACTTTTTAAACTGGTCCCTGCAAAGGAGGATCCAACTTTTCTGGTTTATCGT
The DNA here is from genome assembly GCA_964428945.1 of uncultured Bacteroidaceae bacterium. Lineage (GTDB taxonomy): Bacteria > Bacteroidota > Bacteroidia > Bacteroidales > M55B112. The sequence continues at coordinate 2,205 of CAYSAH010000135.1, forward strand.
TTCCTTCCTGATTTATCTGATCCGGGTGCTATTGTGGGAGAATATATCAGCGCAATCTACGAGGATTCTGATTCAATACTTTGGATTGGAACTGTTGGAGGCGCCCTCAACATTGTGAAAAATCAAAATGAAGATCACGAACATCTGAATTTTCATCATTTTTTTGCTGAAACTGCTGATCCCGGAGCCATCAGAAGCAATATCGTATATAGTATCATTGAAGACGGTCAGAATCGCATATGGATCGGCACTGGTACTGCCGGCTTGGCTTTGTATGATCGTAAGACTGAAACCTTTGTTCATTTTCTGAAGCAGGCAGGCGTAAGGGAAGATGCTGTTTTTGACATTATTTTAGAGGGGAATGGTCTGTGGCTGAGCACTAACAATGGTTTGATCAGGTTCGGGCAACGGGCTGAAGATGACTTCCAGGTAGAGGTCTTCACTTCAGAGGATGGCTTACTTGGCAACTTTTTTATCGATGGCGCTTTTTACAGGTCAGAGGATGGTCATATCTTCGCTGGAGGATACTATGGATTTAATGTATTTAATCCCGATGAAATGATCAGCAATTCATATATTCCACCTGTTGCAATAACTGCATTATGGGTCGCTGATGAACCTGTGAATGTGTATGAAGCCATGGAGCATGGCCTGCTGCTGAAATACAATCAGAATAATATCCGTGTTGAGTTTTCTTCGCTCTCCTTCTCCCAGCCTTCGAAAAATAAGTTTGCATATAAGCTGGAAGGACTTGATGCCAACTGGCAAAGGACCAATTATGAAGGAAGAATTGTTAATTATACTCATATTCCTCCTGGTAACTATTCACTTTTATTAAATGCATCCAATAACAGCGATGTCTGGAACGGATCACCTCTTAAGCTGAATATCCATGTTAATCCGCATCCGGCAAGATCATGGTGGGCAATTGTGATCTATTCAATCGTTCTGATTATAATCCTGATTACCATATATTATTTCCTGATAAATAATATAAAGATTAAGCAGGCCTACGAGATCGAAAAACTGGAAAGAAAAAGAGATGAGAACATCAACCAGTTCAAATTCAGGTTCTTCACCAATATTTCGCATGAATTGCTGACTCCGCTATCAGTGCTCTCATTTTCCATTGAAAATCTGTTTAATAGAAAAATAGTGGAAAATGAACCTCTCCAGATTATGGAACGAAACATTAAACGAATAATGCTCCTTGTTTCACAACTGCTTGATTTCAGAAAAGTCGAAAGCGGAAGCATGACCCCTATGGTCTCACCAGGCAAAATTGACAGTTTTGTTTTACAAATCTGTCTTAACCTGAAACCCCTGGCAGAAAAAAAGAACATTAATGTCAGCCTGAAGGGAGAAGGAAATGATATCATCTATTTCGACCCCGATAAGATGGACAAGATACTTTCCAATCTTATGTCAAATGCACTTAAATACACCCCGGAGAATGGCCGGATTTTGATCCATTATCAAATATATATAAAGGAAAATCGCAATTGGTTGCTTATCGAAGTAACAGACTCGGGAAAGGGGATTGAGCCTGAAATGTTCGACAATGTTTTTGAGCGTTTTTACCAGGTAAAATCAGTTACAGGGAAAACGTTCGGAGCAGGAATAGGACTGGCTCTTGCCAGGAACCTGGTTGAAACACACAAGGGATACATAAAAGTAGAAAATGCGGAAGGACTGGGAGCAAGGTTTTCAGTGCATATACCGGTATCCGCTGAGGCTTATTCTGAAAACGAAATTCTCCATGAAGAGATGAATTACCAGTCGCGTAATTTTATTGTTGATCATGATGAGTCACTTCTTCCGACAGATGATGATATAAATAACGCTGATTTGGATGATGATAAAAAGACTGTGCTTATTGTTGAGGATAACTCGGATTTCCGGAAGCTCCTGAATCAGCATCTCTCGAATTATTATAATACGCTGGAAGCAGAAAATGGTAAGGCAGGATATGATCTGTGCCTCAAGAAACAACCCGATCTGGTGATAACAGACATGATGATGCCGGTTATGAATGGTATTGATCTGTGCAAGAAGATCAAAAATAACATGGAAACCAGTGATATAATAGTTATTCTTCTCACCGCCAGGATGGATGAGGAGACTCGCTATGAAAGTTACCTGGCCAATGCCGATAGCTATATTGCAAAGCCGGTTGACGTGAGGACCCTTTTTACCAGGGTTGAATCCCTGCTTGAGATGAGATCAAGACTGGTGAATATGTATTCGACGGGTATCCTGCCACAAACTGCAGTTTCCGGGATTTCAACAATTGATGAAAAACTGCTGGAAAAGATACGGGGGATTATCGAAAGTAAATTAATGAATACAGAATTGAATGTGCTGGCTCTTACAAAGGAAATTGGAATGAGCAATTCGAATTTGTACCGAAAAATCACCAGGCTGACAGGAATGTCGCCGGTTGAATTTATAAGATACATCAGGCTGCAATCTGCTGCAAAAATGATATTAAATGATGGCGTTACGGTTTCTGAGGCTGCCTATGCATCTGGATTTAATGACCTGAGTTACTTCAGCAAAAGATTTAAGAAACAATTCGATATGACTCCTAAGGTTTATCAAAAAAAATATAAGACCTATTGACAATGTGTCATTTGAGATTGTTCTAAATCCTTCTTT
>CAYSAH010000135.1:4962-8973 GCA_964428945.1 uncultured Bacteroidaceae bacterium
CTTTTTACTTTTTACTTTTTACTTTTTCCCCCTCTTTCAACAGCTTGCATAAAAGGAATAAAGTTAAATATTAAGCATTCTTCAAATCTTTTGGATTGAATTATTTACCATGAACCAAAAGCTCGCTAGCTATCCTCAATCGAACCATCCGGGCTAACCCGGGAACAAAGACTCCCCCTCTGTAACTTTAATCACATTCAGCTTGCCTGACTGTATATACTTTTGCAGAAAGTTTAAGAAAATGGCAAACAAATTATATGCAGAATCGAAAGTTGAATTAAGCCCGGTAATTGCAAGGCATTACGACCGGATTATGAATTCAATATCGTTCGGAAAATACAATCAGTTTATCAGGAGAGCCATTAAGGATATGGGCATCCGGGAAGACGACCATATCCTGGATCTCGGATGTGGAACAGGAAAAAATGCTTCACTTGCAGCCGAATACCTCGGAGAAAACGGTAAAATTACCGGGGTGGACCTTTCTCCCGTCATGGAGAAACAATTCATTTCAAAACATTTGGGTGACAAAAGAATTGAATTTAAAAGGCAACGAATTGATATTCCTTTTAACCTTGAAAAGAAATACGACAAAGTATTCATCAGTTTTGTCATTCATGGCTTCCCCCACCCAGTAAGGGAGGAAATACTTCGAAATGCAAGTAAACACCTGAAACCGGGAGGGAAATTAATCATACTCGATTTTGCCGAATTTGACCTGGCAGCAATGCCCGCTCATCACCGCTTTGTTTTTAAGAAGGTGGAGTGTGTTTACGCCTTTGATTATATAGAAAGAAACTGGAAATTCATTTTGAAAGATTTTGGTTTCAGCAATTTTGAGGAAAAATTATATTTCAGGAAATATGCAAGACTCTTATCGGCAGGTAAAAATTAAGCTGTAAAGACTAAGCATGCTCTGTCTCAACAATGGAATACACTGAAGAAATTTAATAACAATCAATAGTAAATTTTATTATGAAATTATTACAAACACCGGTCCACGAGATCGAATCAGCTGCAGAGCTGACAAACATCATCAATGAAAACGAAAATGTAATGGTATGCTGCGGACGTATGGGGCCGATGTGTATCCCTGTATACGATATAATGGATGAACTGCAGGAAGAATATGAAAACGTGAAATTCTTCAGTATGGCTTTCGACTCACCGGAAGCAGGTATAATACGAAATGCTCCTGAGTGCAAAAGTTTTATGGGATTGCCTTTTACAATGTATTATAAAAATGGCCAGGTTGCCCACGCCACAACAAGCATACAGAACAGGCAGCAGATCACCTCAGTTTTAGATAGTAAATTAGCCTGAGATACCCAGGGAGAGGGACAAGGTTCCGGGCCCTTACAGGGTTCGGAACTTTTTAAAATTACAGGGAGCTTAGCCAGTTTTTAATTTAATCATGGAAGAGAAATACGATCTTATGATCATCGGTGCCGGTGCTGCAGGACTCACTGCCGGAATCTATTCATCGCGGGCCAAACTCAGTACCGTTATTTTGAACGAAGGTGCTGTAGGCGGACAGATGGTACTGACAGAGGAGGTGGCGAATTATCCAGGTGTGGCAGCTACCAAAGGATATATGCTGGCCAATACGATGAAGGAACAGGCAAAAAGTTTCGGATGCAAGATAAAATCAAACATCAGGATCGAAAAATATGATCTTACTGGAAAAGAGAAGCGTGTGACTCTCGAAGATGGCAGGATTTTTAAAGCTAATGCAGTTATTCTTACCCCTGGAGGAAGGCCCCGTTCGACAAACATGCCTGGTGAGGAGAAATTCAAGGGAAAGGGCATATCCTTCTGTGCCACCTGTGATGGGGATTTTTTTAATGGTAAAGAGATCATTGTGGTTGGAGGAGGAAATTCAGCCCTTGAAGAAGCAGTTGCCCTGACAAATTTTGCTTCGAAAGTCACTATAATTCATCAGTTCGATCATTTCCAGGCCTTCCAGCATGCCGTAAATGAGGCAAAAAATAATCCAAAGATCGATTTTATTATGGAGTCGGAGATCAGGGAATTTCACGGCGACTCCGGTCTTGAAAAAGTTACAATAGAGCACCTTCCAAGTGGTAAGCGATCAGACATCAGGATCGACGGTGTATTTATCTTCATTGGATACCTTCCGAATACGGAAGAATTTAAAGCGTTCATTCCCCTTAACGAAAGAAACGAAATAGTAGTCGACAGCGATATGAAGACCGCTATTCCCGGAGTTTTCGCTGCGGGCGACTGCATCGCAAAAAGATACCGCCAGGTTACAACTGCAGTTGCTGACGGGACAATAGCAGCGCTGAGCGCATCGGAGTTCCTTAGGAATTAAAAATCAGATCCAAAAAGTCCTGGTTTATCTATCTCCGGATGATCTCTATACATGCCCGGCTGTTGTGATAAGGACATTTCCAGAAACCGGCTTTTCCCTCACTCACCTGCGGCTTTCCGGCTTTATTCACACTCCAGTGCCATTCCCCGTTCTCATGGTCAACGATGTATTTTTGAATGAAACTCCAGCTCTTCAATACATGGTTAAGGAATTTCTCATTGCCGCTCACCTGGAATGCATTGTAATATCCAACCATGGCCTCAGCCTGCGGCCACCAGTGTTTATCTGTATCCCAACGATCTTCAGATGGAAAATATTCATAGAACAAGCCTCCATCCCTATCAAGTCCCTGAATATTTTTCATCGCAATTTTTACCGCCATTTTCATGCTCTTTTCGATTAATACATCATCGTTAAGCGCTATAGCTGCTTCCTGTATTAACCAGGAACATTCTATATCATGACCAAAGGAAACAAGATCAGATTTTAAGTTCCAATTATCATCAAAGAAAAGATTCAAATGTCCTTCGCTGTTAATGAAACGGTCCATGAAAAGTCCTGACAGGTTTCTGAGCTGATCCTCGAGCAGGTCGTCCTTCCATACCCTGTAAAGATTGGTATAGGCTTCCAGAATATGAAGATGGGTATTCATGGTCTTGTTCTCATTTTGATCCTTCTCACTCAAGCGCAGATCCTCAAGCGGCTGCCAGTCTCTTGAAAAAGCTTCAAAATATCCTTTTTGTTTCGTATCAAAAGCGTGCATCTCGATATCCTGGAACAGACCTTTCGCAGCTTCAAGTGCAAAACTGTTTCCTGTAAGCATATAATATTCAGTAAATGCGTAGATCGTGAACGCAAGGGCGTAGATTTGCTTCTTGTTATTCAGCACTTCCCCATGGTAATCAAGTTCCCAGTATGTTCCTCCATATTCAGGGTCAAGAAAATTCTCAGCAAGGTACTGAAATGCCCTGTGAGCCATATGCAGGTATTCCTCCTTTGGAAATACCCTGTACGCAGCAGAAAAAGTCCACAGGATCCGTGCATTGAGGATCCCACCCTTGTTGGCATGCCTTACAGGCCGACCCTGGAAATCCAGTTGGCCGAGGAACCCTCCGTTTTCATGATCCGTCATTTTGTGGATCCAGAACGGAAGGATATTTCCTGTCAGCTCTTCCGCAAGCTCATTCTTTAACAGCTCGATCTTTGTATTCATCAGGAATGAAAATACAGCAAATTTATCTGATTTGGAAAAATATCAGTCTTTTGATGGCAGACCCTTTAAAAATATTCACTATTCAATAAATCAACCATTGGCTACGCAAAAGCAAAGCGCAGAGATGAGCTGCAAGCTGCTTTTTTATTACATGGATAAATTTACCTGGAGAGAATTTATGAATACGGCTGTACTCAAACTGCTCCTCCTCGCTCAGTGCCCTGAGCTAAGAAGACTGTAGACTTTGCGCTATACGTTCTGTGCCCTGCGCCCTGTGCTTTGTGGTCCTTTGTGCTTCTTTGTTCCTTTGTGTAATAGCTGTTACACGAAGAGGCACAAAGAAGCACGAAGAAGCACAAAGGAGCAGCAAGCTGCTGGTTTTTTTTGTCCACAGATAAACACAAATAAACACAGATGAGCAGCAAGCTGCTTTTTTAATACAGGGAAGGTTTGATCCGGCCAC
>CAYSAH010000136.1:0-8953 GCA_964428945.1 uncultured Bacteroidaceae bacterium
GAGATGTGTAAAAAATTTTAAGATCTGGGTTGCAACTTTTATTTTGAAGAAAGCGGGTTTTTTGTCAGAGTTGCAACCAGGGTTCCTCTTTGTTATTGAATTTGTTTAAAATTCATTCCAGGCTGGAAAAGCTTGTGAAATTGGCTACCCTGTGTCGGTTTAAATATCCGACCTTAGAAGAGTTATCATGCTGATAACTGTTTAATAATTATTTGTTTAATGAATAATTGGTTATTTTACCCATCCAGTTAACCATACCTTCCGGATCATCATCGGCACAATGTCCTCCATCCCAGAATAACGCATCATTCACGATTTTATCCCGGTTCTCCAGGCCTGTTGCCAGGTTCACCATAACAGTTTGTGAGGTATGGTTGTCCCTGGAGCCGTTTCGAAGCCACCAATAATCTGCACAACTTTTATTGTCCTCACTTATGAAATAATTCGCATTCATCATGTTTACAAGCATCTTTAATTCGTTGTCTATCTCGGAATTCTTAACACTGGTTGAATGCTGCAAACTGAAATTGGTGAAGTGCCTGGAATCGGTGGTCTTGTTGCCAAATAAAACGGGTTCAGGCTGTTTCTTGTCAAAATCATCAAAGGCTGGTATATTCTTCATTCTGCCAACATGTGATACATAATCCGGGAAAATAAACGAAGCTCCTTTATCAGTCCAGGTAATCCAATTGTAACTGTCCAGATATTCTTTGCGTTTTTCCTCTGTTAACCCTTTTAAATACTTATTGGCAGAAGGAAAAAGAAAATATTGAAGAAGATAGTCTTCATAATTGTCAGCAGTGAGGAATCCAAAACCATTTTTACCCTGAAGTTTTAATGACAATTGATAATCTTCATACAGAGCTTTTAACTGGTTTGATATTTCCTGGTCAACAAGTCCTGATTTGGTTGGATAAGCACCATACATCCATTCATAGGCTCCATCGGCATTTTCCAGATCAGTAATAGGACTGTAACAGGCACTGCCGAATATATTGTCATTTGCATCGGCTGCGCCGATTTCTTTTAAGTAAGGGTCGTATAAAGGACTATTACCGGAAGTGCCCAGAAGAGCTGAGACTGCTCCGCCTGCGCTGCACCCAACAGAGATAATCTGATCTACATTTCCCGGCAGGATGCCTTTATTGTGTCTTAAATAGCGGACAGCAGCTTTAAGATCGACTATTGCAGCTGGGGCTTTGCCGTAAAAAGTTCTATCATCGGCTTTATTATCACGTCCCCTGCATCCGGGTGTTACTACCACAAAACCTGCAGCCAAAGCCAGGTCATCTCTGCTACTTAATGATCCAGTTGCTCCTGATCCTCCATATCTGGCACGAGGCACTGCATTACCGGCATTTCTGACCGACATATATCCACCAATGCCAATGGAAAAGAAAATAGGAGCATTTGTTGCATCTATGGTTACATCATCGATCTTAACAGGAACACTGACATTCAGACTCTGAAAATCTTTGTCAACAGGTTTTGCAACATAAAGTATGTGTATGTAAGAGTGATATGTGATTTTTTTTCACCTGAAGATGTTTTTACTATTCTGGTTTCCACTGTAAAGTTATCCTTTGGGAAAATCAGGGGATCTATTGACTGTCCAACTGCTGTCAGCCAGGAAAAGCAGTACACTATTGAGATTACCGCCGGAATAATTGCTCTCTTTAACATAGATTAATTTTACTACTGTAAACAATTAATTCAACTTTTTAAAAAGCAGTACTTAAAGAAGGTCCCAACTGCATAATGAATTTAATATGGGTTTTGATCCTTCAAAGTTGAAACAAGGGGTTAAAAGCATCCACCCAAAATTGAATAGGATATTCTCTTGCCCCATTAGTGAATTCAATGGGTATCATATGTCCGGCATTTTCTAAAACTGAATATTCATGATTAATGCCTAACGAATCGAGATAATCACTAAATAATTTAGTTATAAGTTTACCATTATTGTTGTACAACCAGTCCTGATCGCCAACGATAATCCTTACTTTTACATTTTTCTTTATCAGCTCAGCATTCTTTCTGGCATAAAATGTGGGGTGAACTGCGTTAAAGTACTCAATAGATTTTTCTGAGCCGGGACCGGTTGCAGGACCAAAAGTATTGACGAGATATTGAGGATTGTGTTCGTCTTTAAATTCAATCAGTGCACCTGCAATTGATGATGTGAAACCAAACATTTCAGGAAACTTAAAAGCAAGTCTTATTGCTCCAAAGCCACCCATAGACCAACCTTCTAAACCGCGGCCAGAGGGATCAGTTATGGTACGATAATGAGAATCGATGTATGGTACAAGGTCTTTTATTAAAACATTTTCGACAGGCCCACTAATTACTCCTTTTGCACCAACATTTGCGTTGCAATACCAGCCTATGGGTAATGCCTGTGCACTTACAATGATCAGCGGAGGCATTTTTTGAGATTTAATAGCCTTGTCCAATTCCTTCATTAACCATTGCCCCTCTCTCTGATTTCCATTTCCCCCATGCAAATAATATATTACCGGGTAGCTGTTAGATGTATTTTTGTATTCTTCAGGGAGATAAATCATAAAACTTCCGAAAGTACCCTTTCCTCTCTCCGGAGTGGGATAAACCTGATATGTTGCAAAAGAGGGTACTGACTTATTGGGTGAGACCCAAGCTGTATCGGGATCAGAATCCTGAATCCCTTCAGTTTTAAGCTGGGCAAAGTTATTGTTAACAACAAAAATCAGGCAATAAAATGATAAAATTGTTTTCAATTTTATCATTTTGAAAAACATCATTTTTACTGTTTTCACCTTTCAAGTTAGTTGAATGATATTTACTAAAATTCTCTACTACAAAAACAAAATTAAAATATTTCATTTATTCATTGTCCAGCCACTTTCCTTCTTTCCTCTAGTTGATCTTTAGTCTTTCCATGATCTCTGATTAATTCTTTATAAAGATACGTCAGGGGTAAAAGAGAAAATGGATTATTTCTGTGAGAATGTTAAAAACATGGTTGAACTATCATATCTTCCATGTGAAATATCCGAAACCCTTTTCTTAGATGTATTAGTGAATCAATTATTCCAATCGCTTATAAAATCATAATTGATTGAAAGTAAGTAACCTGTCTTGCGGTTATTCTGACTTGTAGTCTGAATGTCAATTTATCATACACTGATCACTGCGCTTTAAGTTTTCAACAGATATCTTTTGTCTGAGATATGGTTTTCATGCATGATTTAAAAAACTTCAATCATTAAATTGTCAGCTTCAGGTTCTGTATTTACTGTTATATCTGTTTATTTTACCGTAATTCTTTTAGTGATGTATCTTTGATATATGAAGAAGAAGCAGTTCTGGCAGTATATTGCAATTGTTTTAATAATTTCCCTCTTCCTGGGTATTCTGATTCATTTCAGTACCATTCTTGAGCAGTTCGGTCTGGAAACCAGAGGAGGCAGCGGAAGAACTCTTGAGAACCCTATAGCCAATGCATTTTCCGAGGTGTTCATCAGATCAATGGTCGCTTTTTGTACTTTTATTCTCAATTATTTTATAATCAGGCCTTTTGACAGCACAATAAGAGCGGATATTAAGCGGATTTCGACATCAATAATCCTGACTCTGATTTCAGTAACGATCCTGAGTGACTCATTCTTTGCTATCAAGCGTTTATTAAGTGATAGTACCGTGCAGAAAAGTTTCAATTTACTTTATACCTCCAGGGATATTTTCACAGGAATAGTAGTTCTCTCCGGCATTTTATTAATTAAGGCTGTATATGACAAACAAGCTATCAGGATTGAGAATGAAAAGCTTAAACGCGAAAATCTTGTCACTCAGTATGAATCTCTGAAGAACCAGGTGAGTCCTCATTTCCTTTTCAACTCGCTGACCGCCCTGAAAGAGCTGATCAATCAGGATGCCGGAAATGCACAAAACTATATTAATCATCTTTCACAGGTTCTGAGATATACGTTACAGAGTAACCAAAGCCGGACCCGGAGTCTGAAAGAGGAGATGGAAGTGTCTGATTCTTACATGTTTCTGTTACAGACACGATTTGGCAACAATCTGTTGATAGAAAAACAGATTGATGAAAAGTACAACAGCTACAGGTTACCACCGCTTGCGATCCAGACACTTCTTGAGAACGCCATCAAGCATAATGAAATCAGTAAAAGACATCCTTTAACAATTACGATTGAAACAAAAAGCGATCAGACTTTAAGAATGACAAACCTCATCCAGGAAAGAAATTCCCCGGAATTCAGTAGTGGTGTTGGGTTATCGAATCTGGTAAAACAATATACTTTCCTTTCGGGAAAAGAGATTCTCATATCACGGAAAAACAATGAATTCCTGGTGGAAATACCCTTACTAACTCCTCATGACAATGCGAGCAATAATAGTTGAAGATGAACCCCTGGCAGCACAGAATTTGAAGGGTGTCCTCAATGAAATCGAAACTCTTGAAATTATCGCAACGTTTGAAAGCGTAAATGAAACTGTTGCCTGGTTTACACTGCATGATTCACCTGACATCCTGTTCCTTGATATTCATCTTGCTGACGGATCAGCATTTGAAATATTCGACAGAGTAAAAATTAACTGCTCTGTAATTTTCACTACTGCATATGATGAGTATGCACTGAAAGCATTTAAAGTTAACAGTATTGACTATCTCCTTAAACCCATTGACATAAATTCTGTTAGAAAAGCACTTGAAAAGTATAGGAGGCTCACATTCGGTAACGAAAACAGAGATACTGATCTGCAGAACTTATTAACCTATTTTAAAAAGAATACTATATATAAGAATAATTTCCTGGTCCCTGTAAAAGGAGATAAACTCGTTCCGCTGAACGCATATGATATCGCTTATTTTTTTATCGATTACGGAACAGTGAAATCAATTTCTTACGAGAACAAAAGCTATAGCATGGATAATACTCTGGATGAGCTTGAGAACATGCTTGATCCTGAAATGTTTTTTAGGGCAAACAGACAGTTTATAATATCCAGAAAAGCTATAAAAGACATCGACCTGTGGTTTAATAACAGATTGTCGGTTAACTTGAAGGTTTCGCTACCAGAAAAAATCCTTGTAAGCAAAGCAAGGGTTCCTGAATTCAAGAGCTGGTTTGTAGGAAAGTAAAATACAGCAGATATTTTTGTTATATTAGAAATGCAACAATCTTGCACAGACTCAATTTTTGCTTTATTGAATCCTTTCAGATGAACTCAGATTAATTCACCTTACCTATTAGTCATTTCACTATTTATTTCTTCAGCCTCATCTCATATAATTAATGTTCTGTCTTATCAGCCTGTAAATTTGCTTTGAACTGATTCAATCATTTGAGGTAATTAACAGGTAGATTGTGAACAAACATTTAAAATGAAAACAACAATTCTAAAGAAATTTTTATTCCTCGCAGTTATAATTTTTTCAATGATATCTGTGCAGGCTCAGGATTTGGTCTCTATTCCCAGGATTCAGGGAGAGATAAGATTTGACGGTTCTGTCAACGATCCATGCTGGCAGAATATCGAGCCCCTTCAGATGGTAATGCATACACCGATTTTCGGCAACCAGCCCACAGAAAAGAGTGAAGTTATGATATGCTATGACGATACTTATATCTATGTTGGAGCAAGACTATTTGATTCTGAAGCTACGAAAATGTTGATAACCTCAAAGAAACGTGATGAAGGATCCAATAGTAATGAGTCCTTTACCATTGTGTTTGATTCATTTAATGATAAGGAAAACGCTCTCGTATTTTCCACAACCCCGAGTGGTTTACGAACCGATTTGGCTGTATTGAATGATGCAATGGCCTCCAATCCCAGGAATCCTCCATTTAATACAAGCTGGAATACTTTCTGGGATGTTAAGACCACACAGGATGAAAGCGGGTGGTTTCTGGAAATGCGTATACCTTTTTCCAGTATGAGGTTCAAAGAAGATAATGGGAAGGTAATTATGGGATTGATTTGTTTCAGACGTATAGCACATAAAAATGAGGTGAATATTTTTCCTGCAATCCCCCCAGATTGGGGGACCTTCAGCACTTATAGGGTATCCAAAGCTAATGAAGTATCATTTGAAGGTATCCAGTCAAAAAAGCATTTTTATATTACGCCATATCTTTTGGCTGGCTATCAGCAGGATAATTTTCTGAATGAAGCAGGAACCGTTTATGATATGAAGGGTAGCCCTAAATTGAATGCCGGATTGGATGTCAAATACGGAATAACAAACAATCTAACTCTTGATGCTACTGTAAATACAGATTTTGCACAGGTTGAGGCAGATGACCAGCAAATTAATCTCACCCGTTTCTCGCTTTTTTTCCCTGAGAAGAGATCTTTCTTTCAGGAGCGGTCGAGCATTTTCAACTTTGGATTCGAGGGGCAAAGCAGTATTTTTTATAGCCGTCAGATAGGTCTGAACAAGGGTGAACAGGTACCTATTCTGGGTGGAGGAAGGATCACCGGAATGGCTGGTAAATGGGATATTGGGTTCCTGGATTTACAAACACAATCCTTCGATCCATCCGATACAGCACAAAGTTCACTTCCTTCGGAAAATTTTGCTGTTCTCAGGCTTCGCCGCCAGATAATCAACAGTAACAGTTATGTGGGCGGTATTTTTACTTCCCGTATAGGTATGGATGGCTCCTACAGCACTTCATATGGTGTTGACGGGATTTTTAAAATCCTTAAAAATGATTACTTAAATATAAAACTTGCCCAAGTTATGGTAGCGAATTACAATAATACCCCCTTTTCGCTTGATCCGACAAGACTTTTCCTGAACTGGATAAGATTTAATGATAAAGGTCTGGGATATGATTTTACCTATACGCGAAGCGGTAAGGATTTCAAACCTTCAATGGGCTTTCAACAGAGGAAAGATTATTCGTATTATGCAGGTAGTCTTCAGTACGGCTGGCTCCCGGGAGCAACTTCTCCGCTTATGAATCATAAGTTTGAGCTGAACGAGGAGATGTATTATTCCAATTCCACAGGAGATGCCCAGACCGCCAATACTGAATTGGCTTATAAATTTAATTTTAAACAGGGATTTGGAGGGATGGTTTCTATCTTAAATTCATATGAAAATGTTGAGAGAGAGTTCAATTTCTCAGAGAATGCAAGTGTACCTGTCGGGAAATACAATTTCACGCAATTTGTGGCGCATTTGAATACATCTGAGTCAAAGACATTAAGTCTTGGGATAGATGGTTATGCAGGCACTTTTTATGATGGCAATCGCCTGACAGTTGGCTTGGAACCCTTGTGGAATATAGGATCTTCATTACAGCTGGGTCTGGCATATGAATATAACCATGTTAACTTCCCTGTACGTGACCAGGCTTTTACCGGCAATATTGCCAGGTTCAAAACCTTGCTGATGTTCACTACAAAACTTTCTATAAATGCTTTTGTACAGTATAACAGTACAGAAAATTCTCTTTCAACAAATTTTAGATTAAGGTATAACCCACGTGAAGGGAATGATTTCTATGTAGTCCTCAATGAGGGAAGAAATACTTACAGAGATCTTGAAGATCCCAGATTACCAGCGTTTAATAACAGGTCTATCCTATTGAAATATACATATACATTTACATTTTAGGATTGGTATGTTTCGGTGGTGTATCTTTCTGAAGCATCATTGATAAAAGTTGCAACATTTATCCGTTGGGGGTACCAAACGGCACAAGAGGTCAAAATCGACCTCTTGTTCTTTTTTATGACATTCTGAAATCCCCACTAATTCAAAGGATGAGATACATGGAAATTTTCAGGGAGAGGGTTGTAACTTTTAAATTCTGAAAATCGGGTTTTTTGTCAGAGTTGCAACCAGTGATTGGTTCAAATCGACTTCTTTCTTTTTTTCTGTCCTTCTCATAACCTCACTAATTCGAACGATGAGTTGTATGGGTACCGTGAAGACTGGAATTGCAATTTTCCACCATACCACAATCAGCTTTTCATCAAAGATGGTATTAAGTATTTTCTTATTGGTGACACCGTCTGACTTACTGTAATATGCCAGGAAGTTCTCTATCATTAGTACTTCAATCTGAATAAAATTCCTGAAAGATTCCAGATACTTATTACCTTTTGTCATTCAGTCCTTTATGCACCGCACTGAGAAGCCATCCTTTTTAAGAGATCCATCTTCAGTATCACCGACAGTAACTTCGAAATTATTTAAATAAAACCAATAAGCATAATCAGGGGGATATTCTGTAGATGTCCACCATGAACCATTATAGCCAAAATCTATAAAATTTCCTGTCGCACCACGATAACCACCTGGCAATGCGGAAAACCCGGTTTCATTTGTTGCAACATTAGGTTGATACCACAAACCACTTCCGCCTTCAACTGTTCCTGTCGTTTTAAGTTTACCCCCAGCAACAGCTTCTCCACCTAAAAAGTTAACCAATTCTTTCCATTCGGATTCTGATGTTACATGCCAACCTAAGGGGCATAATTTGCCTGTACTGACTGCATACCAGTTATAAAGGGCTCCGTAAGGATTTCTTTTGTCAACATTATTATCATACCAGCAGTAGGCCGGGGATGTTGCATTCCCCCAGGCTGTTTTATCGGTTACTAATGGTATTGTTGTTCCATCGTTGTATTTGCTTGTTTTAAGATTTTCCTTAAGCCAGATCTGTGTGCCTATAGTAACTGACGTGTAAATAGTACCGTCACCGTCTTTTATTTCTTCAGTACCATCATCCTTTTTGCATCCGGAGACCATGATCAAAATCAAGGTGACCAGAGCAAGCAGGTCCGCAGGGAGGGTTGCAGTCTTTTTCATAGGGGGTTTTTATTAGGGGTTGATGTACATTCAGGAAAAATGGATCATTTCATCGGAATCAAGGCTTTCAACTGCACATAATTTAGGCAAAAAATGTTACAAACCCAGAATTTA
>CAYSAH010000137.1:0-8914 GCA_964428945.1 uncultured Bacteroidaceae bacterium
TGGTTCTGGCTAGTTTATCACAAGCTCATCCAGGGACCTCTTCGGCACGTGGTGCACTCCCTCCTCATCGCGCCAGTACCTGAAGTTTCCATCCTTCATCTCCTCGATCACAACCTTTTCAACCGGTTTTCCAAGGGCGATCACGTGGAGTATTTTAAAATGACCGGGAAGGGCAAGGAGCTCTGAGAGGATATCTTTTCTAAGTGATGCAATGATGCAGCTGCCGAGTCCTTTTTCCACTGCAGCAAGCATGATGCTTTGAAGCGCGATGCCATCGTCGCAGTAGTAATTGCTTCCGAAGGTGGTGTCGTGAAGCTGCACGATGTAGGCGGTTGGACGTTCCCCCGGTTCCGGTCCCGGCCATTCGGTGAGGTAACCGGCCCAGGCCAGTGCGGGGTAGATCTTCCCGTTCAGTTCCCTGTCTGCCGAGATAAAGTATTTCAGGGGTTGTGCATTCCTGCCGGAAGCGGAAAGGCGCGCGGCATCGATAATGTCAAGCAGGTCTTCACGTGTTATTACATGTGATTCGTCGAAGCGGCGGTAGCTTCGGTTACGGAGGATGAGGTCTTTGAGGGTTGACATAGTTGCTTGGGTTGATTAAGTAAAAATATGATTTTTTTAATTAGCATACGATATTTCAGCTCCTCATCACATTAACTGTTGTCACGGACCTGTTGTCCGGATAAGTATTCATTTAAACCTAAGGAATATGAAAATTGAAAAGTATTTAAACCAGCTTATGGATGATATCGGTGTATTGATAGGTACCGATCCTCCTTTATTTGCAAATGGCAATGGGACCGGGATCAATGATGATCTGGAATTTGATGCCATAATGGAAGAATATGAGGACCATTGTATCAATCAAAAAGGAGCTTTGATAAGTGAAGTTACAGGCATTTCACAGGAGCAACTACCTCCTCCGGAGCAACTTTCAGATCAGCAACTCAATATGATGAACCATTGCCTGATTGAATTACTTAATCACTACAGGTTCTATCCTGAATTTCCGGAGCAGCTCCCGGACAGGATTAAGTATGGCTTGTTGCGAAATGACTGGGAGAATTTTAAGGCTCCTTTGATCGATTGTAATATCCTGTTTGAGTTTTGTGCAGGCAATCCGGAAGTATGTCCGATGCAGGAGTTCTGTGAAGAATGTTATGGAAAGAAACAGGGTGGTTTTGAAGATGAAGGGGACCAGGGGCCCCGGGTACTTATATCTATCGTGCCTGAAGGAGAATCACCTGATATGCGCCAGGTTCTCAGGAAGATGAGAAGTCTTCCAAAAGGCAGGTTTATAAGTGGAATCTTCAATTATTGCGATCGATGGTGTGAACGTTGTTCCTTAAATTCATATTGTTCGGTCTTTCAACTGAGCCAGGAAATGGGTCATGAAGCAGACCTTGAAGGATATGACAGGCAGTGGATCGATGAAGTTGCAGCCAAATATGAAGGGATCATTGATCTGGTTGAAAAGGAAAGGGGCAGCTTAAATATAAACGCAGCGGAACTGGCCCGAAACGATGGATTCAATATTTGCCTTAAGGATGATCTGTTGTATCGTCCGGAATCCCGCGAACTGCTCACGATTGCAGAGTATTATGCAAAGTCGCTCGGGGAATGGTTCCGGGAGACAGGGGAAGAGCGGATTGAAGAAGTGATTGGCAACAGGAGTGTTTTTCAGACCATTGTTTTTTTCCAGACCTCCATAGCTGTAAAGATGTTCCGGGCCCTGATCGGGGAGGATGAGGAAGAGGACAGTGACCCGGTGCAGAACGATGCCAACGGATCGGCGAAGGCTGTTATGCAGATGATCCGGGAGTCTCTCCATGCCTGGGCCTGGGTGTTGATGAAACGAAAGGAATTGAAGAATACCGGGATGAAGCAGATCATTCTCCTTTCGGATATGCTCAGGGGCCTGCAGGAGAAGTTTCCACTGGCTGAAGAATTTATTCGTCCGGGCTTCGACGAGGAAGAGAGTGAATGGGAGTTTAAGTGAAAGCAAGTGTACCTGGAACGAAACAGTGGAATTCAGTGGTGGCGGCAGGGAGAACTGGATTCCGACCTTTGAACTGACATTAATGAAGGAGTAGATCCTGATTGGTTTATCGAAAGACAAGAGGCTGTCTCAAAAGTCAAATTGACTTTGAGACAAGCTCTTTTGTTTACCTACGCTTCCTGGGATCGGGCTACCTATTTGTCAGAATGGCAATGTAAAATTACATAATGTATTTGTACATGATGTAATTATACATTATATATTCAGCAGATGAATGAATTCAAGCCCTTTAATTGTGAAACTTGCTTTATGAAGTATTGATATTATTTGTTATTTTTGCAGTCCAAAGAAAAATGGTCGGTTTGCCGAGCGCTTAGGCACTGGTCTGCAAAACCAGGTACAGCGGTTCGAACCGAGCGACCATAGGGAGCGAGCTCACGAGGCTTTAGCCGAGTAATCCGCTACCAATGAAGACGCAGGAAAAGAGTTCTTATATAAATAAAATATTGGTCGGTTTGCCGAGCGGTTAGGCACTGGTCTGCAAAACCAGGTACAGCGGTTCGAATCCGCTACCGACCTCACCATAAAAACCGAACATTCTGATAACAAAGAGGTTCGGTTTTTCATTTTACCCCTTTTGGCCTGTAGTTGGCATATTTTCTGAAAATTTTGTGATTTCACAGATTCTGTTTTATATTCTTAGCCAGATTAATCCATAACGGTTATTTCCACATATGAGCCTAATTAAAGATAATCTGATATTGATTCTCAATTAATTGTATTTCATCGTTAGTGAGAGCAGAAAATTCCTTTGTTCGTGATCGATTTGATAATATTCCATTGTTTTGTTCAAGGAACAGGATCAGCAGGGCCACTGTTTTGTCCGGCATTTCAAAATTATCATCCAGCCAGGCTTTCATTTGATCGAAATGCTCCAAATATGAAACTTCTTCCGGAATAATTTCCTTTATCGTATGATCTATGCAATCAAACAGAAACTCAGCCTGTATTGTCGCATCAAAGTATTTGTAATAATCAGCTGTATCATTGATAACCTCGACATTGTGATCCTGTGTTGTTCTCCATTCTATAAAATCAAGAAGAGGATGTGAGTAACTTGCAAGCACCTTCCGATAATCATCAATTTGTTCTAGCATAGCTGCCGATACAGGGAATATTATCCCTTGTGGTGTGTACTTCATTTTTGCAAGTATATGATGTATGAGGTATCTGTGAATTCTTCCATTTCCATCAACGAATGGATGAATGAAGACAAATCCAAAAGCAATAATTGCAGCAGTTAAAACAGCATAAAATTCAGAATTCTCAAGTTTACTATCAGTTTTAACTAAACCATCCAGTAGCTCATCAAGATCCTGCCATCGTGCTGATACATGTTCCGGGATAGGTTCCCCTGTAGTTCTTTCATGTTCTCCAACAAACCCACCCTCCTCACGGAATCCCATTTTTACAAACCTTTCGTTCTGGATAACAATTTGTTGAAGACGGATTAGTTCTTCTTTAGATAGCGAGCGGCTTCCAGCCTGTCCAATTACCTTGCCCCATCTGGTTGCACGGCTGTTTGACGGGGTTTCACCTTCAATATTAAATGATGCTTTTGAGTCTTTAAGTAATAGAAAGGCAGAAGTTCTTAGTAAAATATCCTTATGGACATTACCCACCAAACGGGCTGTTTTTTCTGAAAGATTCTCTTTTATATACTTTTCCAATTTTTCACTTCTATGCACTAACGGGCAGAAATTAATTGTACCTGGGAGATTGTCCCTCACTCGATGACGTGGTGAATTATCACCTTTCCCTATTGTATACTGCAGGTTCTCATCTAACAAAGAAACATAATTACCTTCTTTCAGGTCTGGAAGATTCAAGGTCTTTTGTATTAGCCATTCATAAAGAAACCATATCCTCCGACTGTATTGACTCAATGGTTCATTCTTAACCAATTCTTCAATAACTAATTCATTTAAAGATTCAAAGAGTTTCTTGAAGAATAGAAGATTGATACCTTCGTATTTAATGCTAAAGACAAGCTGATTATAAAGAGAATCCTGGGGTTTATGTCGTGGTGTATAGACAATCCAGCCAGGAACTCTATATTGTCTGCGCTTCTCACTTATAAGAGCTAATGTGTTTGGGAAAGGCATTGGAAGGCACAATGTTTCAATAATAGCTCCATATCCAACCAATGTTCCTTTTTCAGGAGCCTGCCTTCCGTGAAAAATATTTATTTCTTGTAAGAAATTTGTTTTCCCAATTATTTCTTGTGAAAATCGTTTATTATCTGACATAGAACGTGAAATATGTTTAATGCAAATTTAAGTGAAAAATGTTTATTTCGCGTGAACAACAGTTATTTAAACACACAATACGTGAATAGTATTTAATATTTGTGTTTTTTATTTAATGAATGGGGGTCAAAGATCTTCAAGAAGGGCGTATTCTCATTACACTAATTCATAATTCGTACTTCTTCCACCTGCAGCTTCTTTTCGTAAGATGTTTTTATTGATCAGGTCATTGATGTCTCTGATCGCAGTATCCTTTGAACATTTGGCAATTTTTGCCCATTTAGATGAAGTCAGTTTCCCGTCAAATCCATCTAATAATTTGTTAATCAGCTTTCGCTGCCTTTCATTTAAAATGGTCTTCGAGTGTTTATTCAAAAAATCGGCTTTGAACAGTACTTGCCTGAGTATTGAATCAGTGGATTTTAGTGCATTTATCAGGCTGTTTAAAAACCATGTTATCCATTCAGTGATATCAAGATTACCCTTTTGTGTTTTTTCGAGTATCTCATAATATCCTCTCCGTTCTTTTCGGATTTGAGCCGACATGCTATAGAATCGTTGATTACTTTTGTCCGCCTTAGCTAATATCATATCCGACAGTGCCCTTGTTATTCTTCCATTTCCATCTTCAAAAGGATGAATGCTTACAAACCAAAGGTGGGCAATCGCAGCTTTTATTACCAGATCTGTTTTATCGTCACTATTGAACCAATTCAGGAAACGAAGCATTTCATTATCTACTAATCCAGAATCTGGTGCCTGGAAATGCACTTTTTCTTTTCCGATAGCTCCTGATACCACTTGCATGGGACCTGTTGTATCCTTTCTCCAATCTGCAACCCTAATCTTATACATTCCACTTCTGCCTGTCGGAAATAATGCTGCATGCCAATTAAAAAGCCTTTCTGCTGTTAGAGGTTCGAAGTAGTATTGTGTGGCATCAAGCATCATTTCAACTATTCCATCAACTTCTCTATCGGATTCGATCGAACCTGCAATATCCATTCCTAATTTCCTGGCGATGGATGAGCGAACCTGGTCCGGATTTAAAATTTCTCCTTCGATTTCTGACGATTTTAAAACATCCAATGTTAAGGTATCCAGCTGTGCCTCATTTCTGAGATCAAATCCCAATATCTCCATTTTACCTATCAGGCGTCCCTGCAGATTTCTTGCCTCACTAAGCAGATTGATAATTAGTTCTGTGTTCCAGGTAAAGTGTGGCCAGTTGTCTTTTTGATATATATAGACGCTCATTCGTTGCATAAATTACAACGAAAATACTCTTTTTTCGCTGCATCTCAAAATTAATCGTTGCATTTTATGCATTAAATAATCGAATTATTTAGTGCATAATGGTTCGGAATTGGAAAAAACGGAGACACTGACCACCCTGAGCCGGAATCGTGATTCAAATTCAAGCATCAATACGCCCGATATCCTTTCCAAAAGATTTGCTTTGTTAAGCTAATTATGATCTATTTATGCCATCTTCCTTCAGTCGTGTCCAGGCTATTGTTGTCCGAATACCCCCTTTTCACTTTCTATCTCACATGCCTTACCTTTGTATCTCATTTTTTAAGATTTAAAATGGTTTTGGCTATTTCATCTCTTAGGGAGATCTTTACGTTCACCTCATCGGCAAATTTTTTCCATTGATTTACAGTGTCATTTATATGATCAATAATCTCAGATGCTTTTTTACACCGGATGGATTCCCCGATGACCAGTAAATCTGCTTTAGTAATTTCTTTTCTCTTCCCGTTGATGCTTAAGGCATGCTGACTGACCCATTCACTGCCCGGTCGATACGCATGACAAAGGTCATAAGCAGGCGACAACTCCCACTTACCTCCTTGCTTCATTAAAAAAGAAAAATTCTTGGTATGATCATCACAATTCCGTGCAATTACGTTGAATACCATTCTTCTGAACATCTGTTCAGCATCAGCATAGCTTAGTTTCAACTCTCTCATACACTGGAAGAGCTGCTCATAACTGAAACTATTCACCAGGTTGTAGTCAAAATGCTTTAGTGCACAGAAGGTTTGTACGT
Source organism: uncultured Bacteroidaceae bacterium (assembly GCA_964428945.1). GTDB lineage: Bacteria > Bacteroidota > Bacteroidia > Bacteroidales > M55B112. The sequence goes on from CAYSAH010000137.1 coordinate 6,365, forward strand.
GATGTTTCACTTCATTACCCTCCCGGTCAAAACGTTTTGTCATGAAATGCGCCCTGCCGTTTTCTTCAAGCAGACGGGAAGGCATCATCTCTATCCCACAAACTTTTGCCATGTTGTAGTAGGCCATTTCTACTCTGCCGTATCCATGACTGCTGCCTAACTGTACATCGCTAACTCCATCGAGCTTGATGAGCCAATGTTCATAGTCTTTAGGCGCTTTGGTTTGTCCCGATTTTACCTCTCTGCTTTTTTCATTCCATGCTATCACAGCTTTTGGACGGGCACCCCCGGCTGAGGTACCAATTTTTAATATCTCCAAAACAGCCTGTTCCTCATCTTTATTTAGATTGGTGGTAAATGCTTCACGCTGATCCAGCATTTTTTTGGCGGTAGTTACAAGGCTTTCGATTTCAATCGGGAATGTCCGTTTGCTTTCCTTGAGCACAACCGGCTCAAATTCAAGAGCACCCATGCCGCGGGTCCCGATAAAACAGAGCATTTCTATCGGATTCATGCTGTCCTGTGGCCGTCCTTGTTGTGCCAACCAGAGGTTAATTAATTGGTTTCCGTATTTATCTGGCAATGCATCTGCCAACAAGCCAGGTAAGCCCTTGAAGGTGTCGTATTCCGAATTTCTGTCCTTTCGAAGTTCAGGAAATGAAAATTGATTCCGATTATCGGAAACCGGCATTTTAAGTGGTGCCAGATCCCATTCCAATTGTTTGAATTTCGGGTCATATTCAAAAGCAGCAAAGCTTGTTGCTGTGTCCCAAGCCACAGCACCAACCAGCTTACCCCATATTTTTACTTCCGCTACATTCATGCCTTACCAATCTGCTTCTTCCTCGTTTTCTTTTTGCTTTGACTTACTTCGTACCCGTTGCCGTTTTTCTTTTTGCAGTTTAGCAAGTGTCAAAGGACTCAGGGTCTCTTTTACTTCAAATACAGACAGTACCGGTAATTGATCCAAAATCCTTAATACCTGTATGAGCGTAGTAACAGTGACTGTTTCCCCCCGTTCAAGTAAACTCAAGGTAGAACGACTTATGCCGGCTGCTGCTGAAAGTTCATCCTGAGTTTTATTTTGTTCCATACGATGATACCTGACAAATATCCCAATGTATTCGGCCAATGCTTTATCGCTCATGGAAGCCCATTCTTTGAATGATTTATCAGTCATAAAACTGCTTTTTACTGATTAGCGAATGATCTATCATTCAAAGATAGTAATATATTGTCAAATAACAAATGTCGTGAACGAAAAGTCATTCATTAAGGCATTATATTCATGTTAGTGAATGAAAAGTCATTCACTAAATTGAAAAAACGGGTCCAGTTGACCATATTATCCCAATTTTTGCTGACCACCTTATCATTTTGATTAATTGATGCTTGCAACAGGATCACGATTCCGGCACCGGGTGGTCAGTGCCTCCGTTTTTTCCATAATTGTCTGAACCGGGATGCGTCAGATGGGACCTTGATGCGTCAGATGAATATATTTCTTCAAAATAAATTATTCGGGAAGTGTTCTCCCGCAATCGTATTTTGAATTTCGCAGACGTTTAAATTTCAGTTTCAGGGCTCCGAAATTTATTAGAAGTCCTATTTCCAGGTTGTAAGCATCCAGGTAATTCAATGCCTGGGACAGATGCACATCTTCTAATTGTGCCAATGCTTTTATTTCCACGGAAATCTTCCCTTCAACAAGGAAATCTACCCGCCTGGAACCAACATTTTCACCCTTGTAATAAATCTGCATCGCAAATTCTCTTTCATATTTCAAGCCTCTTATTGAGAATTCGATTGCCAGTGCTCTTTGAAACACCACTTCCTGGAAACCACACCCGAGCTGGTTATGCACTTCCATAGCTGCCCCGATGATTTTCCTTGTAATGTCATTGTACAAGTATTCTTCCATCACATGATTATTTAATTAGGATTAACAGCAATAATCTTCATACTGGTATTAATGTGTTGAAAAGTAAAAATATCGTATTTATCAAACTATAAATATCTGACGCATCAATGTCCCATCTGACGCATCCCGGTTCAGACATTTGCAACAGATTCTTCAAATTTTACCTTGAGATTTGCCCGGAGCATTTGAAACTGGCAAAAACGGACTAATTGATACTTGCACCGGAATCAGAATCCTGATGCAAGTTTCGATGAATCAATAGGAGATGATGCTCAACAAAGATCGGCCAGACATGGTCAATTGGGCCGTTTTTGCAGTATAGCTGTTACACAAAGAAGCACAAAGAAGCACAAAGCAAGGGGCATGGGGCATGGAGCACCGGGCAGACTGATTGGAGTCGAGGCGCGAGGCGCAAGGCATCAGGTATCAGGTATTAGGTCAGGCACTCCTAAGTACTCCTAAATACTCCCAAGTACTCCTAAGTACTCTAGCAGGTGGCCGTATCAAACTTTCCCCGTATTAAAAAAGCAGCTTGCTGCTCATCTGTGTCCTATTTGTGTTCATCTGTGGACCCACAAAACCAGCAGCTTGCTGTTCATTTAAGATCTCTGTATAATAGCTGTTACACA
>CAYSAH010000138.1:0-8894 GCA_964428945.1 uncultured Bacteroidaceae bacterium
ACAATACCTCATTTAAAAGGGTCACTTGGCCATTCCGATGCAGACGTTCTTGTCCATGCTATCTGCGATGCCCTTTTAGGGGCTGCTGCATTGGGTGATATTGGGAAACATTTTCCTGATACTAAACAGGAATACGAAGGAATAAACAGCCTTATTCTTCTCGAGAAAACTATGGATTTACTTTCGGACTCAGGATACAGAATCAATAATGTTGATACTACAGTATGCCTTCAAACACCAAAAATCCTGCCCTTCATCGACGCAATGCGTTCGAGCTTATCTTCGGTTATGGCAATTGACATGGACAGGGTTTCCGTAAAGGCAACCACTGAGGAGAAAATGGGTTTTACAGGTTCGGAAGATGGTATATCAGCTTATGCAGTTGTTCTGATATCGAAGAAAAATAAATAACTTAGGCCTTAAAGACAAAACATAGTAAAAGAAATTTTGGAGCTTTGCCCGAATACATCCCGGGAAATGAATTTGTAATAAGCTGAAACCTGATTGGAAAAGGAAAATAAAAAGACGGTAGTCCTGGGTGCCAGCCCTAATCCGGCCAGGTACTCCTTTAAAGCTGTGAAAAGCCTTCTGCGTTTTGGACACGAGACTATTGCAGTTGGGTTTCGCCCGGGTGTTATTTATGATAAATTCATTCAACTGGGTACACCTGAAATAAAGGAAGTACACACGATCGCACTTTATATTGGTATTGATCGCCAGACAGAATTTCATGATTATATTATTTCACTGAAGCCGAAGCGCGTAATTTTTAATCCGGGAACATTTAATGAGGCATTTATGCAGGAGCTGAGAGGATTGGATATTGAGGTTATCGATGGCTGTACCCTTGTAATGCTCGACTCTGGGGAATTCTGAACAAAATGAAGCAAATTTATTCACTTGAAGATCTGCATCAAATCATTGAAAATGATAAGATGGTCGTAGTCTATTATTCAAATGATGCTTGCAGTGTTTGTAAAATCCTGAAGCCTAAAATCGGGGAATTGCTCACTGAGCGCTATCCTGGTATTGAACTTATCTATATTGATACAGAAAAAAGCCCTATGATCTCAGGTCAGCACAGGGTTTTTTCGATACCAACAATAGACATTTTTGTGCTGGCTAAGGAGCATGGAAGGTTTAGCAGAAACGTGACTCTTTTCGATTTTGAAAGATCCATCAGAAAACCTTACGAAGCACTATTCGCGGAATAATCCTTCAAATAATCTTTCATCAGCAATTTCAGGAATGGTTACCACGAGTCCCGGAGTTCTTTCCATTTCACGTTGGATAGCCAATATTGCCTCCTTGTTCCTGGCCCAGCTCCTCCTTGCAATACCATTATTCACATCCCAGTGGAGCATCCTCTCTATACGTTTGTCTGCCTCAGGCGATCCGTCCAGCACCATTCCAAATCCACCATTGATTACCTCTCCCCAGCCAACTCCACCCCCATTATGGACCGATACCCAGGTTGCACCGCGGAAGGAGTCCCCGATCACATTCTGAATGGCCATATCTGCCGTAAATTGCGAACCATCGTAAATATTGGATGTCTCCCTGTACGGAGAATCAGTACCTGATACATCATGATGATCCCTTCCTAATACGATCGGAGCCTTGATCCTACCATCCCTGATCGCACGGTTAAAAGCAAGTGCAATACTGATTCTTCCCTGGCTGTCGGCATATAGAATCCTGGCCTGAGAACCAACAACCAGCTTGTTTTTACCAGCCTCCCTGATCCAGTGAATATTATCTTCCATCTGCATCCGAATATCCTCCGGCACCTTTTGTGCCATCTCCTCTAAAACATCAAGGGCGATCCTGTCGGTAATCCCGAGTTCTGACGGATCCGAGGAAGTACATACCCAGCGAAAAGGCCCGAAGCCATAATCAAAGAACTTTGGGCCCATGATTGACTGGATATAAGAATTATACCTGTATTGACCTTTTGCATCGAAGACATCAGCGCCTGCCCTTCCTGCTTCAAGGAGAAATGCATTTCCGTAATCCCAGAAAAACATGCCACTGTCGCTCAAATGGTTTATTGCCCTGACCTGCCTTCTCAATGAGGCCTGCACCTCTATCCTGAATTTCCCGGGTTCTTCATGCATCATCCTGTTTGCTTCATCAAAACTCAGACCTGCAGGGTAATAACCACCTGCATAAGGATTATGGAGCGATGTCTGATCTGATCCCAATTCAACCTTAATATTCTTCTCCGCAAAATATTCAAGCAGATCTACAATATTTCCTTTATAAGCTATGGACACAGCTTCCTTCCCTCTCCTTGCAATGTCCACCCTTCTTAATATCTCTTCCAGGGAGTCATATGCCTCATCGACCCATCCTTGTACAAGTCTTTTTTCGAGTGCCATTAAATTGACTTCGGCAACTACACATATCCCTCCGGCTATAACCGTCGCTTTAGCCTGGGCGCCCGACATCCCTCCAAGGCCAGATGTAACAAATAATTTACCTCTCAGGTCCGGAGATTTATCAAGCATTCTCCCTGCATTCAGTACGGTGATTGTGGTCCCGTGAACGATTCCCTGCGGTCCGATATACATAAAGGATCCGGCTGTCATTTGCCCGTACTGTGAAACGCCAAGGGCATTCATACGTTCATAATCATCAGGACCTGAGTAATTTGGAATAACCATACCATTTGTAACAACCAGCCTGGGAGCTTCCAGGTGTGAAGGGAAAAGTCCAAGTGGATGACCAGAATAGAGAACAAGGGTTTGCTCATCGGTCATACCCGCCAGGTATTTCATGGTAAGCCTGTATTGCGCCCAATTCTGAAATACGGCACCATTCCCACCGTAGGTGATCAGCTCCTCCGGATGCTGGGCAACTGCATGGTCCAGATTATTTGAAAGCATCAGCATAATTGCAGCAGCACTAACCGACCTGTGCGGATAATCTTCCAAAGACCTTGCATGGATTCTGTATCCCGGGCGGTACCTGTACATATATATCCTGCCGTATGTATTGAGCTCCTCTGCAAATTCCGGGGCAAGAGCCCTGTGCAGTCTTTCCGGGAAATAACGAAGTGAATTTTTCAGGGCAAGTTTCTTCTCCTCCAAACCAAGTACCTGTTTCCTGATGGGAGCATGACTGACAGTCTCATTAAGGATTTGTTTCTCAGGCAAATATTCCGGAATTCCTTCCAGAATCTCCTCCTTGAAAGTCATTGGTCTCATGATGCTTCATTTTACTGGATAAAAGTAGTAAAATCATGCAGCCCTGTTTGTATTTTTAAACATACCCTATATTATCCAAGGAACCTCTCCCTCAGTCCGGGTTCCGGAACAAAGCAACTTTCAAGTTTCCCGAACCAGTTGTAACGTTGCCTTGCGATCCAATCATAGGCACCATTGCGCAGAAAGGGAGGCAGAATAAATCCAATAACCAGCAGGGGAAGCGGGAAACGCAATTTCCATGCAATCCGAAGTACAGCGGATGACCTTGTATAAACCTTTCCATTCATAAAAAGTACAACAGAATCAGGTATGGACCCCTCTTTTTCTATAATAGGCCTTATCTCATTAAATTCAACAGAGCCAAAGGATGAAAAATAGAAAAGCCCCTTTCTGTCATTCTTGTATACAAAGTGAACCGCCCTGCTGCATAGCATACAGACATTGTCGAAAAATATTACAGGCTTATTCATACTGGAATAACAAGGTTTCCCGGTTTATGTTTTGTTGCCTTGCCTGCTCTTTAACTTCCTTTGCAGTTTACCGATTTTTCACCGTAAGGATGGAAAGAGACAGGGATACGGTAAAAAAGTTTACTATTTTTGAAAATAAAATACAGAAATGAAAAATAAAAGACCTTTAATCATCTTGGCTGCAGTTGCAGTATTACTTATTTTATGGGGTATAAGCCTTTACAATGGCCTCGTTACAAAAGAAGAAGGCGTTGATGCACAATGGGCAAATGTAGAAACTTCCTATCAGCGCAGGGCCGACCTGATCCCCAACCTGGTTTCAACAGTGAAAGGATATGCAGATTTCGAACAGGAGACCCTGATCGGTGTTATTGAGGCACGAGCCAAAGCCACCAGCGTCACAATTGATCCTTCAAACCTTAATCCTCAGAATATTGCACAATTCCAGGCAGTTCAGGACGATCTCAGCTCGGCCTTATCAAGGCTCCTGGTGACAATAGAAAGGTATCCTGATCTGAAGGCGAACCAGAATTTCCTGGAACTGCAGTCTCAATTGGAAGGAACAGAAAACCGAATTTCAGTTGAGCGCCGGAAATTCAATGAGATGGCCAAGGATTTCAACGCCACAATCCGGAGAATTCCTAAAAATATTATTGCAAATATTGCCGGAATGGAAAAACGGGGATATTTTGAATCAGCAGAGGGCTCAGAAGTGGCTCCGGAAGTGACCTTTTAAACAACGGATCATGATTGCTGCAAATTTTTTTTCAAAGGAAGAAAAAGTACTATTGAAGGAAGCAATAGCAAGGGCGGAAATGAATACTTCCGGCGAGATAAGGCTTCACATTGACAACCGGTGCAAGAATGATGTACTTGATTGTGCCGCTGCATGGTTCAGGAAACTTGAAATGCATAAAACGGAACAACGAAACGGGGTTTTGTTTTACCTTGCCATTAAGGACAAAAAATTTGCTGTTATCGGAGATGCGGGCATAAATGCTGTTACACCAGATAACTTTTGGGACAGTATAAAAGAAGAAATGCTTGCACTTTTCAAGGAGAACAGGTTTGCAGAAGGATTAATGATGGGTATCGGTATGGCCGGAGAAAAATTAAAAGAGCATTTTCCTCACCAATCAGATGACAAAAATGAATTATCAGATGATATCTCTTTCGGAAAATAAGATGAGAAGCACCGCACGCCGGTTCATGTACCTGTTAACCCTCCTATTGTTAACAGCTTCCACCCTGCTTGCCGAAGATCTTCCTGTACCTTCGAAACCGACAGACTGGGTGAATGACTATGCAAATGTATTCACAAAGGACCAGGCTGCTGAGCTCAGCAGGAAACTGAATGTCTTTCAGTATAACAACTCAACCCAGATCTTCGTCGTTTCAGTTGTCGATAATATGGGGTATTCGGCCTCAATGCTTGCACCCTTGATTGGCGAAGCATGGGGAGTAGGACAAAAGGGTAAGGATAACGGACTGATCATCCTTCTGGATATGGAAGCCCACGATGTTTTCATTTCTACAGGATACGGACTGGAGGAGTACATTACCGACGCACTCGCCCGCCGGATCATTGAAAATGAGATAATACCTGCATTCAAGGAAGGTGAGTTCTACAGTGGTGTTGATGCTGCAACAGATGTCGTTATCTCACTTCTTGAAGGGAAATTCACAGCTGATGAGTACAGGGAACAAACCGCATCTTCTGAAGCAGGCTCGGCCATTGGAGGTATAATATTTATGCTGATCCTGTTCTTTGCCCTTTTTGGATCCAGGAGAAGATCATCCGGGATTGGAGCTCGGAGAAGTAATCTTCCCTTATGGATCGCTTTGGGTATGATGTCAGGTTCAAGAGGTGGAAGCAGTGGCAGTTTTGGGAATTTTTCTTCCGGCAGCGGAGGTTTCGGAGGCTTCACCGGGGGAGGCGGAGGATCATTTGGAGGAGGCGGAGCCGGTGGGAGTTGGTAGATTCAAGGAAAAAGGAAAAAGTATCCTTCGACTCCGCTCAGGAACCGGAAAGAAGGAAAAAGGAAAAAGTTAGTGAGACCCGGCTTTTATGAGGCACAGCCGAAATAAAAGCCGATGGTCGAACTAATCCCGCTGAGTGCAGCGAAAGCGGGATAGAGTCTAATCAAAGTGACATTGAAAGTACAAGGCACAGCCGAAATAAAAGCCGATGGTCGATCCTTCGGACTCCGTACTTCGACAGGCTCAGCATACCACTCAGGAACCGGAAGGCGGCGAAAGGGGGAGAAAATATAAGCGACGTGTTAATTTTCACGTCGCTTTTTTTTATTGATTTGATCTTTTTTTCAGAATAATGCTTGTAATTGATATTGATTGCGATCTTTATGGATAAATTAAAAATTGTGAACCGCCTCATTTTATTTAGAAAAATCGATCCGGGATTCTTTCTGTCAGTCTTTCTTCTCCTGGGCTTTCTGGATATTCATGCACAGCAAACAAAGGTGCTTAGAATGATCTTTGCCGGGGATATCATGGGGCATGATTCACAGATAGAGTCTGCCCTGGCTATGGGACAAGGTCAATATGATTACAGCTCATGTTTCAGGTATATTGAACCATTTATCACATCTGCAGATATAGCAGTGGGAAACCTGGAAGTTACCCTTGCCGGGCCGCCCTATACCGGATACCCGGCATTTTCAAGTCCTGACGAACTTGCAAATGAACTCAAAAAAGTTGGTTTCGACATTCTTGTTAATGCAAATAACCATGCCATCGACAGGAGGAGGAAAGGGCTGGAGAGAACAGTGGATCTGCTCGATTCAATAGGCTTGATACATACCGGTGTATTTAAAAACCCATACGAACGTATTGTTGGATATCCATTAATTGTGGAAAAGAATGGTATACGGATGGCAATATTGAACTACACCTACGGGACAAACGGTATTCAAGTTTCACATCCCAATATTGTTAATTATATTGACACATCACTGATCCGTAATGACCTGGAGAAGGCTTCAACGGCTGATCCTGATTTTACCTTTGTAATCATGCATTGGGGTCTTGAATATGAGCGGACTGAAAACAAGGAACAGGTGAATATGGCAAATTTCCTTTTTAGGCATGGTGCCAATGCAATTATTGGATCACATCCCCATGTAGTGCAACCCATAAAAGAATTTGGTAAAGGCAATCTTGTTGTTTTCTCAATGGGTAACCTGATCAGTAACCAGAGAAAACGCTATACGGATGGAGGGATCATGGTGGAAGTCACGCTCCAGAAATCAGATTCCACAAGGATAATTGATTACAATTATCTGCCTGTTTATGTCCATAAACCATTTAACGAAAATGGTGTGGCCTTCAGTCTTGTTCCTGCAGCCATGGACTCCACGTATTATGAAGAACTTAAATTTACAAATGATGATGTGGAGCAAATGAATTTGTTCCTTGAGGATACAAGGGAAAACCTGAAAGGAAACACTGAGGCAGACTGGAGGAAGGCTTTAGGTACGGAATGAAAAAAGATGCACCAGGTAATGGTGCATCTTCAGAAATTTTATATTGAAATTCTTTTAAAAGACTCTCGTCCTATTTCTTAGCTTCAGTCTCCATGATTTGGTCGTCAACAAGGATTCTGCCGCAATATTCGCAAACAATGATCTTTTTTCTTGAAGCAATATCCAGCTGACGCTGAGGTGGAATCTTGTTATAACATCCTCCGCATGCATCGCGCTCAACCGGAACAACAGCAAGTCCGTTCCGTGCATTACTCCTGATCTTGTGAAATGCTGATTGAAGCCGTTCCTCCAGCAAGGCCTTGATGCTCTCTGATTTTGCTTCAAGCTGCTCTTCTTCCTTCTTTGTCTCAGCTACAATGTCGGCCAGCTCCTTCTTTTTGGTATCAAGGTCACCTGAACGCTCACTTAAGAGGGTTTTTGATTCCTTAATGATCTCAGACTTATCTGCGATCTGAGCTGCGAATTCATTGATCCGCTTCTCACACAATTCAATTTCCAGGGTCTGAAATTCGATCTCTTTGGAAAGAGAATCATACTCCCTGTTATTCCGGACGTTATTCTGCTGTTCCTCATATTTTTTTATGAGTCCCTGCGAATTACTGATCTCCAGCTTCTTACCATTTATCGACTTGTTCAGGGTTTCAATATCCTCTTCATATTTTGTAAGCCTGGTCTGCAGACCCTCAATCTCATCTTCAAGGTCCTGGACTTCCAGTGGCAATTCGCCACGAAGGATTTTGATCTTATCAATAGAAGTGCCTACCTGCTGTAATTCGTATAATGCGCGGAGCTTTTCAGCAATTGTCATTTCCTTTGCTCCGGCAGCATCAGTTTTATTGTTAGCCATCAACTAAAAGTATTTTATTGGATTTGTATTAATTTCAGATAATTGGACTGCAAATTTAGGGAAATTTTTAATAAGTAAATCATAAAAAATTTCCCGGGTATATTGTTCACTCTCAAAATGACCAATATCCGCAATGAGAATCTTTCCTTCAGCATCAAAGAACTGGTGATATTTGAAGTCCCCGCTGACAAAAACGTCTGCTTTTTCGGAGATTGCTTTTCGCAATAACGAACTGCCGGCACCTCCGCAAACCGCAACTTTCCTGACTTTCCCTCCTGTAAATTCCGAATGCCGGATTACTCCTGTCCTGAACTTCGCTTTTAATAAATCAAGAAATTCATTTTCTGATTGCTGAATTACAAGGTCCCCTATCATCCCGGAACCAATTTTGAAATATTTGTTTTCAAGGGGATATATATCATAGGCAACCTCCTCATAGGGATGCGCCTGCAGCAGAGCAGTAATTAACCGACCTTTTTCATGTTCTGGGAATATCGTTTCAATTCTTACTTCAGGCTCATGGTGCAGGATGCCCTTTTCACCGACAAATGGATCTGTGCCTACCCCTCCCCTGAAGGTTCCTTGTCCTTCGACGTTATAGCTACAGCTGTCATAATTTCCGATCACCCCGGCTCCCCCGTCAAAGAGTGCCTGCCTTACTTTTTCGGAATGTGCAAGAGGAACAAAAACAACCAGTTTCTTTAGTTTTCCTGATACAGGTTCAAGAATCCTGCAATTCTTCAATCCGATCACTTCACAGATCTTCCCGTTCACACCTTCAGTAACAGAATCGATATTGGTATGGGCAATATAAATTGCAATATCGTTTTTTATGGCTTTCGCTATGATCCGCTCAACTGGATTT
>CAYSAH010000139.1:0-8892 GCA_964428945.1 uncultured Bacteroidaceae bacterium
CAGTCTTTCAAGTAATTTGAGGGCTTCGGGATAACTTGTAAGCTGAGCTACGCGCTTTGCGTTCCCTGGATCTTTCCATTTTCCGATTGAAGAAGCATTTAGTTCACCAATAGAATTGAAGAGGGCATTGTTCTCCCTGACAGTGGCATTTTGGTGCCAGTTCAGTATATCATCGGAGGGAGGAATGCCAAGAAATTCGCATATTCCTTTTATCGTTTTAATATATTCTTTTACAAGGTCCTCGTAACGAACCGTATATACACAGGGATGATCTGAAAATTTCAAACCGCCTGTAACATCTTCTATCCATCGTTCAGGTTCTGCCCAATACGCATTCTTCCCCCGTGGATGCTTTGAAAGCACAACATCTCTTCCGTCCCTCACTATATGAATCAGTTTGAATTGTCCATTATGCAAGCGGTCGATGAGTTCAATGTGCCTTATATTTGCAGGGGATTTTTCGCAGTATCTTTTCGCAGTTCTTTTTATTCCTGATGCAATGAATGTGCGGTAAAGACGGTAAAATTTAGGTGTATGGATTTTCGAATCAGAGGTATAAGCGTTCTCAAAAAGATTAAGTTCCCTGCGACAGGCAAATATTTCACTATGGGCTGAAAGAATGGATAGCAACAATGTGGTCCCTGACCTGCCACATCCTCCAATATAAATCGGAGGATCTGTAAATCGACGCCTTTCAATAATTTTTCCGATGAAGTTGATAAAAGGGATAAAAACTCTTTTCATCTTAGGCTCGCTTAAGGACTGAAATAATAATCGAATTAAAAATAGGATTTATATCCCAATTTCCTGATCAGTTCATGGTCAATGTTTCTGTTGATCTCCTGCAATTCAGCGCTGGTAAATTCATCCAGGTATTGATTTTCCAGGTAATACCTGAGCCTTTTTTGAGAAAACCTGTGGGACATCGGGACTTTTTTTATCCGTTTGTCAGCTTCAATTGGCTTGACCTGGTCCAGTCCAAATCGCTCGGCCAAAGATCTTAAAATTCTTTCTGAATCTTTGAGCAGGTCGGTATATTTCACAAAAACTATCCTGTTTGTTTCCTCTGAGAATTCCAGCCATTTTTTATAAAATTTGTTGTATTCATAAACAAACGGGTGAGGGGAGGGCTCCCAGTTATTTTTCTCACCCCAGCTTTTATAACTCAGGTGCCAGCTGTAGGGATCTTTCGAGATTATAACATACAGATCAGGTTTATTTCCCGGGAAATTATCTGCCTCAAAGTCTGCGAAAGTTCCATACCGGACAGTATTAGAAAAATTTGGACGGCCTATCAGTGTTTTATCATCATAGATCCTGAAATGTTTGTGCAGGGGGTGGTCTCTTTCTTCTTCACGGTTAAGGAATTCCAGGTCGAAATGTCGCAACAGCAATTCTTTCAGATAATTTGTACCGCTCCTGTTTAGGCCAAAATGTAGAATTTTCTTCGTTGACATTAAGGGATTTTCTTATTCAGGCCAAAAGTATGATGAATTACTGAATTTGCATAGGATACTTCCTTTTAAACTTATTTTAAAATTCACGAACCCCTGCAATTAATTTATATCGCAGAGGTTCGTTAAGTAAATAAAAAGGTGTGTTGGGTTAAAACAATTTTCAATTTGAAAAATTTAAAGATATTTCAACAAAATGAAATCCTTTAATCTTCAAATTTCAGTGACAGACTACTTCCTTTTGTCTTCAAAGATCTTAGCCTTTTCAGCTTCAAACTCTTCCTCAGTCAAAAGGCCGTCTTCATAGAGATCAACCAGTTTCATAAGCCTTTCATAATCATCTGCTGAATCGTTATCTGACACGGAAGGAGACTGGCTGGCAGACAGAGGCAAAGGACTGTTTTCAAGAGGGATCAGTCTGAAATTATAGTAATCGCTGTCGTATTTCATTAAGGCACCGGTAACGGCGTCCAATGCAAAACCAACAGGGCAGAATACATTAAGAATACATGTCGGCTCAATGTCTGTTCCGAGGTAATAGCCATCAGCATAAAAACCCTCTTTTTCGAGGAAAACATCTTTTCCATCATCGATAAATGCATTCAATTCGCGGTCGAGCCTGACTTTTGCCGGGGTAGTGCCCATCATCCGGCCGTCGATGATAATATTCGCTCCCGGAGGGGTTGAGTCGATTGTTATTCGCTGGGTAGTTCCAGTTAATATGGTTGCACAGCTGCTTATAAGGGCTGCAACTGCCATTACTGCTATTAGTTGTAAGTATTTCATGATAATTAGAATTAAAATAAGTAATTATATAAGGGTTCAATTATGGTTTGTCACCAAAATCTATGCCATTTAGCAGTAAAGACAAGTGGCGGAAATGAGGGTTGCAAAAAGCGGGAAATATTTTAGCCACTTATGAAAAAAAAGATACTTTTCAGTGCCATGTCGAGTGCAAAATAGATAAATACAAAGGCAAAAATCTTAAAAACCAGGGGTATGATCCTTGGTCTGGACAAAAGGCTGCGAAACCTGGAAAATATGTATGCCATCAGCAGCGTTGAAATCAGCCACCCGATCTGAACCATGCCCATGAACAGGTAATCCCCGAATTTTATTACTTCGCTAAGAAATATTGCTTTCGGTATACAAATCGTGATCCAGTAGCTCCACAAAACACCATTTGTAAGGATCATCACGGTTATTTTACCAAGGCTGAAATAGACTTTTTCTTTTGCATCAAGCGTTTTTACCTTCCATAAAGCAAGTGAGATCCATATAAGAACGGCTGCACCAATGAAGGAAAGCAGCCGGAAGACACTCTCGTCCAGGCCCATTGAGGAGAAAAGGAGCAGGCTGATCACCGCAACCATGGTTTCCACTGCCATAGCTATAAAAATGATCCGAAGGGACTTTCTGAAGCCTGACTGCAGAATCTGGGTAAACACTGCTGTTATCACCGGCCCCGGGATCATACCCCCGATCAGTCCCAATGTTAAGGCAGTAATTAATTCAGTTATCGCCATATTCTTACTTAATTGGGAATATAATCGGGATTAGCTTCTGTTGGAACAGGCGCCTTTACCGTTGAAATCCAATCTTCGAGCATTTCAACTAATTCAACCAGTTTATCAGGCCTTTCTGCTGCCAGGTTCTGCATTTCGCCCGGGTCGTTCTTCAGATTGAATAACTCTGTTTCACCATCCTCATAATAACTGAGAAGCTTCCAGTCCCCGAAACGAATGGCACTTCCGGGTCTCGTCCTGAAAAGAGGATCCCGGCTGTCGGAGTTTCCTCTTTCAAGGTAAATTGGAAAATGCCAGTAAAGGGGTCTTATTTCAGGCTTCCGGCCCTTAAGCAGTAAAGGGGCCAGGCTTACTCCATCATATACTTTGTCCGGCAATTTTGCCTCTATGATCTCAAGGATGGTTGGAAAAATAACCATATTCACTATAGGAACATCTTCATTAATACCTGCTTTGATCCTCCCGGGCCAGGAAAAAAAGAGAGGAACCCGGATACCTCCTTCATAATAGCTTCCTTTTCCTGCTCTCAATGGTTTTTGTTGAGATATCCTGAATGAACCCCCATTATCGGAGGTGAAAATGATCAGGGTATTATTGTATAGATTCAATTCCTTAAGTTTTGTGATAAGCCGACCAATATTACGGTCAAGGTTATAGATCATCGTGGCATACTCTATGTTATTCATGCCTTCCGGTCCTGTTTTTCCGGAAAATTTCTCCATCATGCTGTCCACCTTGTGGATTGGTGTGTGTACCGCATACGGTGCATAATACAGAAAGAACGGGTCCCCCTGACGGGCGTCCAGGAACTGAAGGACATGATCCATTATATTATCAGTGAGATATTCCCCGTTTGCAGCATCAAGGTCTATATTCCCGTAAGGAGGGTAATATGAAACCGGGTGGCCTGCGTGGCTGCCTCCAATATTGTAGTTAAAACCGTGATCTCTTGAATCATCACTTAAATGCCATTTTCCTGCCTGGCATGTGGTATAACCATACACACTTAACACCTCGGCCAGTGTTGTAAGGCTATCGTGCAGTGTAACATTGTTCTTAACCGGGATGATCTTCCGGTCCCTGCTATCTCCTCTTTCAGGCGATCCTACCGTATATATGCCATGCCATGGAGTATTTAGCCCGGTCATCATGCAGGCCCTGCTCGGTGCACAGTTTGCTGCTGCTGCATATCCCTGGGTAAAGATCAATCCTTCCTTGGCCAGGGAATCAATGTTGGGTGATTCATAAAAAGTGCTTCCCATGTAGCCCAGGTCTGCCCATCCAAGGTCGTCTGCATTAATAAGCAGAATATTTGGTGGTACACCCTTCGAATTGCTTTGTTTGCATGCTGAGAAAAGGGAAAAAATGATAAGAGCTGCAGTAAAACCTGTGTATCTCATTTTTGAATTTCTTAGAGGATCAAAAGTAAGGAAATACCTGAGAATTGTCTTACAGATACAGACTTAGTGAAGAATTATTGAAGATAGATACCTGAGAATTTAATCAATGAGAAATACTTCTTCTTCAAAATATGATGGGTCGAATAATTCCACCGGATGATTTTTGTACTAAGAAGCTGACCCGGGAATAACATACAGGTAAATGGCAAAAAAGTGAGATGTGGTTCCCATTATAACGAGAAGGTGCCACACGAGGTGGTGGTACCTGAATTTACCTTTTTTGTAAAAAAAGATTCCTATTGTGTAGGCTGCACCACCTATAAGAATTAACATCCAGCCCATTGTGGGTAACGCTTTTATTAATGGAACAATTGCTATAATTACCAACCAGCCCATTATCGCATACGTAAGAACTCCCAGTGTTTTTACCCCCTTTTCAAAATTTACAGGGTTCTTAAGGATCAGGAAAGTGCCGGCAAGAGCAATGGCCCATTCAATCCCGAAAATCGTCCATCCCAGGCCCCCATAAAGAGTGATCAGGGCGATCGGGGTATAGGTCCCGGCGATCAGCAGGTAAATTCCAATTTTATCCATACTAAAAAATAAGTTCTTGAATTTTCCCTGTTTCAGGTAATGTGTCATTCCGGATGAAAGGTACAGGATGATCATTGTTGAACCAAATATTACGGATGATACAATGTGACCTGCGTTCCCGGTCCGGGCCGATTGAATGATCAGGAATACCAGTCCGGCAACAGACAGTATGGCCCCGCTGAAATGTGATATAGCATTTGCGTTTTCTTCCCTTTCAGAAAATCTTGAGATTGTGTTGTGATCTGACATAAAATATCTTTTATTCAAATATATGAAGGCTTGATGGAACTGAGCTATTGCTATATCCCTGAATAGGAATGATCATCCCATAAACATTATTTTTCGTACCTTGATTGGATAGATCATCCCAAAGAAGGAAAACTCCTGAATAGCAGTTTTGAATCCGTGTTTATTTCAGATCGTATATGATCCCATTATTTAATTCATAATGTATCAGTCCGGTCTTTTTGGCAATATAGATTTGGGTTACTGTATAATTCCCCCATCTTTCCTGGTCGTCCAGCAATTCAAAGTGCAGAATATTGTAATAGGTTTTATTATTGAATGAAACAGAATCAAGATACTCACAGACAGATAATATTTCTGTTTCTTTTCGATAACCCTCCGAAGTTTGCGTGTAGCAGTCTGAGGAAGAATTCAGTTCAATGCAGCTTACTATATTCAGCGAAAGATCATATCTGAACCCTGTGTTGTATAGTTTAACCCATAATACATCTCCATAAGGTTCCCAGGTAGAAGCCCTGATGGAGGTCGAGTAATCGAATTCATAAGTTGCACTGTAACTACGAAACCTGTATTCAGTGAAGGTCATATGGGTTGTTATTCCAAAGTAGCCCCCCCAGCTTTTATCGAGATAATACTCTTCATCCTGTATATCGTAACTCTGGGAAATACCGGAATTATCGATCATTATAAATGTGGATTCATCAAGTGCAACCGGAACCCAGCCATCGTTCTCTTCAGCAATTGCAAAGGTTTCCTCTTTCAGAGCCCAGTCTTCACCACAAGCCGGTAGCATAAGAATGAGCACTAAGAGAATGGCACTATTCAGCGATTTCAAAATACTCATCATTTGTCATGCTTATTTTAAGTATTCCATCGGATTGGTTATAGTACAGACTATCAACTTCAATGGTATTGTTGAATAAATAATCATTCATGTTGAAAAGCTGGAATACATCGTGGTAATATTTCTTACCGAATTGCATGGAATCATGCAATCTTATTAATTCGTATTCATATTCAGATTGAGGCAAATTGAAACTTGCATTGTTTATCCAAAATGAACATTCGTATTGGCCTGTATCATAGTTTACAATTGAGATACTGATTTCAAACAGGGGGTAATCAGGTTTTAACAGCGTAAGGTCTTCTTCACCCAAAAATGTGTAACAGCAAGAATGGCAATCGGTCCATTCAACCGGACTGGTCGCCCTTGATACCGTAAAATTGATCGTCTGACCGCCGGAATGCTTCATCTCAACGATATTCCCATCCTGGTAAGGAACCAGCTGAAGTGCTTTCTCGGACAGTCTTCCTGCATCAAAAGTCTCCGGCTCGCAGTGATTGCAAGTGGGAAAGGCAGCGAGAAGAATGAACAGGATGTGTTTCATAGTATGGCTTATTTAAAGAAGGTGTAATGTCCGATTATTTTAAAATCAAAAAGACAATCGGACAGTACCTGCCCGGCACCGATGTTGTGCACTATAAGGTATTCTGAATCCGCTTGATTCCTGAGATTAATCACCAGACCGATATGAGTAATGCCACCACCGAGATCCCAGCATACTATATCTCCCGGACTGTAATCTTCCGCATCAGGGGAGATGCGTTTTACCGTCCCGAAACGCTCAAAATAGGTCATTAGATTCGGAACCCTGCGGTGGTCTATACTTGGATCAGGTTTTGTCAGTCCCCAGCGCTTTGGATACAATTGAAAGTTTGCCTCCATGTCTTCGTGTACTTCCTTCTGAAGATCAATGCCGATTTTGCGGTATGCCCTTATAATTACATCAGTGCAAACACCACGGTCTGCAGGTATATCTCCATCAGGATAAGGGATGGAATAATAGGAAGGATCGTATGTTACAGGCTGCCTTGTAAGTTCAATCGCTGCTGAAGAAAGATCAAGTGCAGGATCATTTTGCGGTCCGATGAATAAAGCAAAGATAAAAATGGCAGGCAGCAGATTCATTCAGATCAAATTGTTGGATGGTTTCAAATAGAACATTCAAGAAATGTACCAAAAATCATTGAGTTCTTATTCATTACATGATGTAAATTCGGATGTGAAAGTTGCTTTTGGAACAGAATACCGAATTCTATTGTAAAGAATGAATCGAGTAAATTTTTAATGAAGCGTATTTAAAGGTAATTAAGACATCCCATAAAACATCATTTCTTTGATGTTGAGGATCTGTATATTTCAATCCAATCCGCTACTGACATTTTCGTGGCCAATTCACCTATCAATTTATACGGAATGTCCTCAGTTTTCTTAAAACGGATACAGCTTTTTCCCATATCCAGCCTTGAACGGCTATATTTAGGATATTCTTCAACGAACCAGTCAAATAGTTCCCTATTTGCGTATATCCCCATATGATAGAGCGCTATAAAATTCTTTTGAGAGGCAATATTTATAAAAGGTAAAGGTAGCTTAGGATCAACATGGTATCCTTCAGAATAAAGGCCATGGGGAACAACGTATCCGATCATTCCATAAGACATTAGCTCTTCAAAACCAAAAGGGAGGTTCTCCCTGATAATACCTCTGAGTTTGGAAAAGGGTATTTTTCTCTCCTCTGGGAGTTGAGAAATATAGTCCTCAGGCGATTTGGCTTCGTATTTCATAGCTTCCTGATTTTCGGAACACTTTTAATAATGCCCCTGCGTATAATGCTTTAACATGTTTTGGGCAAATTTGTTAAAAAATGGTCAGCTGGTTAATCTTTTTTGTTGATTTTATCGAATGTCGCCAGGAAGCAAGCGGTTTCAGAAAAAAGAGGATCATAATCCTGGCTGTAGAATTCTTCCAGGAAATTTTCTGCACTGGTCCACACCGTTTGGATCACACCCTGGAAATTATTTTTCATGGTGCCTGTTGAATTTTCCCTGAAAGCCATCATGTTTTTGGCATGAGCTACCCCAACTTCGACCTTCTTATAGGGGCACGAGGCAACCCTGAAGCCTTTCATTGCAAAATATACCGGGGTAGGATCAGGCCTTTCATAGTGCCAGTCACAGATAAATACATCATTCGGGATCATATCGATTGCACGGTAGGTATCATTTTCACTGGCTTCCCATTGGCCAATCCCGGTGGTTTTCCCATCTATAAGCCTGTCTCCCCAGATCCAGAGCTCCCGGTCTTTCTCAGCAAGATGATCGCGGATGCGCCTGACCTCTCCTGCAAACAGTTGTGATTTGTCCTTCCCCGAACAACGCGGACATTTTTCATCGCCAATGTAGAATACTTCGTCCATACCGGCATGGAAAGCTTTTGAATTGAAGGCTACGCAGATTTCGTCGACGATATCATACAGAATATCATGGATCTCAGGATGAAGGGGGCAATAGCTTTTACAATAAAGTCCGTCTTCATTCGGCCAGGAATACTGTTTTGGCAGTTCTATATGAGGAGTTTCATCAAAATCCGGATAAACTTCCAGGAGTTTGGATGGCTTCGATTGCCATGATTGATGACCAAGGAGATTTACCTGGGGAATAAGCATGATCTGATGTTTTTCGCAAATATTTACAAGCTTTCTGATATCCTCAAAACTGAGTTCACCCCCGGAAATAAGTTCAGGGTGCGATTTATAGGCATAACGGAAATCTATCCTGAGGATCAGGGTGTTTACAGATCGTGGTGCAAGCTCTCTGCTTATAAATTCT
>CAYSAH010000140.1:0-8833 GCA_964428945.1 uncultured Bacteroidaceae bacterium
CTCACTGTGCGCTGCAAAATGTTTGGAACAGGCGAGTAGATTCTCTGGTCCAATTTGTTTATTTCTTCCCTGGATTCCAAATACTGCTGCAACACCCATTTCCCCTACCAGATAGGGATCTTCACCGTACAATTCATCGCATCTTCCAAACCTTGGATCCCTCAAAAGGTCAACCACGGGCGTGGCAGCATGAGTAATTCCATACATTCGCATTTCCTTTCCAATGGCTCCATAAATTTTCTCCACAAGCTCCGTATCCCAGGTGCTTCCCATACTAAGGGGGACAGGGAAAACCGTTCCGTCATTACCCATGAAACCATGACATCCATCGGCATTAGAAATGGCAGGAATGCCCAAACGGGTTTTTTCCATGAAATATTTTTGGGCCGCATTGAAATTTGCAGCGTATTCTGATGCAGGAAGATATGTCTCGAACTGGAAAAACCCGATTCCATTCTTAAGCAGGAAACCCTGCTCATCGAGGCATTTTTGAAGCACTTCAGGATTACTGACTTTCAGGTCATTTATTCTCCATAGATCAAGTTGCCTTAGTTTCTCCTCCCTGGACATTCTTTGAAGAAGATCCTTAACACGGTTCTCAATGCATGCTCCAGCATCTTTATACAAAGGCAATGTCTCTGGCTGGGCATATAACATTGTACATAATAAGACAAGTATTAAGAAGGTAATATGCTTGAAGATTCTCATTCGTTTAAAGTTTTAAACTAAAGTAGAATTTTTGACTATTCGATGAATTAACTATAATCCAAATTAATTGAATAATTTCCAGATAATAAATTCAGCATGTCTTAAAATGACTTTAAAGAATTCATTTCTCCTTTATATTTCTCATGAAAATATTCAAACAATAAGAATCAGAGAATGTAATCAATTTACTTCCCTATGCAAGGCTGCCTATGGTAACCCACGTACCAAGTGTAAATTGCCACGCCTTTATTGAAAAGGGGATGTACAATATGCCCAAGACGATGGAACGCAATTTCTTCATGCCTTACCATTTGCCTGGGATTAAAAAAAACACTTCAGGCTGGGCCAAATTTCCGGGTGCCTTAATACTTATTCAGAATATGGCATAAATTTGCGAAAAGGGAGATTTGATTACCTTAAAGAAAAATTATGAAAGCAGTTGTTTATGATAAAAAAGCGTCCCCGGACAAACTGGTAATTCGCGAGATCGACAAGCCAAAGTTGAATGAGGATGAGCTTCTGATAAAAATATCTGCAGTAGGTTTAAATGCCGCGGATTACCGTTCCATGAAGATGGGCATTATTCCTAAGCGAAAGATATTTGGAGCTGATGTTGCTGGGATTGTAGAAATGGTCGGCCCCAAAATCATTCAATTCAAGCCGGGTGAGGAAGTATTTGGAGATCTCGCCTCCTATGGATTCGGAGGTTTGGCAGAATATGCTGTGGCTCCTGAAAAACTCCTGGTAAAGAAACCGTCAGGGATCTCTTTTGAAGAAGCAGCAGCACTGCCCATGGCATCACTTACTGCACTCCAGGCATTACGGAACAAAGGTGCTATCGAGGCAGGGAAGAAGGTATTGATCGTTGGAAGCGGTGGAGGTGTGGGTACTTTTGCGGTTCAGCTGGCAAAATATTTCGGAGCCGGGGTAAGTGCAGTATGCAGCACAAAAAATGTAGAGCAGGCATTGTCGCTTGGCGCAGATCAGGTAATTGATTATAAAAAAGAGGATTTCATGAATGGCAGGAACAAATACGATCTTATCCTTGCCATCAATGGAAATTATCCACTCCTTGCCTATAAAAGGATATTAAACAAGAAGGGTATCTGCGTTATAGTAGGTGGTTCACTGTCGCAAATTTTTAAAACCATTCTCTTCGCTTGGATATTGTCTCTGGGCTCAAAGAAATTGTGTATACTTACAGCAAAACCCGACCAGCAGGATCTGGAGTTTATTGCAGATCTGGTTGCTAAAGGTAAGATTAAGCCGGTCATTGAAAGCATATATCCACTTGAGAAAACGAGCGAAGCTATGCGCTACCTGGCCGGGGGACACACCCAGGGAAAATTAATAATTAAAGTGATATGAATAAGAAGATCCATTCCAGAATCTCAGTGGTTTTTTTATTGGTGTTCACAGCCTTGCTAATGCAGTTTTGCAAGGCACCCCAACATACCACTGCAGTGCCACTTGCACAAATTCCGGCTGACCAGGTTGTTTCCTACGAAAAAAACATCATGCCAATCGTGGTAAGGAGCTGTTCTCCCTGCCATTTCCCTGAAGAAGGAAATAAGAAGATGCTGAATACCTATGAGGCGGTAAGAGATAATATTGCTGACATTGTTGACAGGGTTCAGTTGCCCGCTGATGAGGCCAGATTTATGCCATTTAAAAGCAAGAAGGAACCTTTAAGTAAAAGTGAGATCGGAGAATTGAAAAAGTGGATGGCACAGGGCATGCCTAAGTAATCTGACTTTGATTTTACTGAAATAGATAATTTTTGCCGGATCATGCCAGAAAAATATTCCCCATATTTTATTGCAGTTATCATCCTCAGTATCATCGGTGAGGCATGGTACAGTTCGGTAAAAAAGAAGGGCTTGTATGAAAAGCGCGATACTTGGACAAGCATAGGATTTGGATTGCTTGGAGTGATTGCGCGTATCGGATTAAAGGGTGCAGGTCTTTTTATCTGGTTCATTCTATATGACCTGACCCCCTTAAAAATAAAAACCACTCTCCTGTCCATGGTCCTTCTGTTTCTCCTCAATGAACTGGTTTATTACTGGTTCCACAGGATCAGCCATGAAGTACGCTTTTTCTGGGCCACTCATGTGAACCACCATTCTTCTGTAAAACTCAATTTTGCAGTGGCAGTGCGAACACCCTTCCTCAATGCCATTTATCATATCCTTTTCTGGCTGCCTCTACCCCTGCTGGGTTTCCACCCGCTAAGCATCCTTGCAGTGGAGACTATCAGTTTCTTTTTTGCCTTCGTCCAGCATACAACGATTATTCCCAAG
This sequence comes from uncultured Bacteroidaceae bacterium, assembly GCA_964428945.1. Lineage (GTDB taxonomy): Bacteria > Bacteroidota > Bacteroidia > Bacteroidales > M55B112. The sequence continues at coordinate 3,012 of CAYSAH010000140.1, forward strand.
CTAGGTTTTCCCGAATGGTTCCTGAATACTCCGTCTCATCACAGGGTGCACCATGCCAGCAATCCCCAGTATATCGACAAGAACTTCGGCAATGTCCTCATCATTTTTGACAGGATCTTCGGAACCTTCAAGGAGGAAGATGAAGAACCCATTTTTGGGATCAAAAAGAACCCGGTGAACAGGGGATTCCTGAACATGATCTTTCACGAATGGAGGGATCTTATAGGTAAGGAAAAATAATTGCAGGTCGCACTGCACAGGTAATTCAGACTGTGTATAAATTCATTAATACCTATATTTGAAGCCTGAATTCAGTTATTAACCTCAAGATCTTCCAAGCATGAAAAAAAGTATTTCCTACTGGCCTTTGGCAGGAATCCTGTTCTTGTTCCTTGCCGCTTGTTCAGAAACAACTGAGCGTGCAAAAACAACTTCCCGGCATCTTGAAATAAAAGATGGTGCCTATTTCATCAATGGTGAAAAAACATTCATCAATGCCCTGGGGTATGAGATTGGTGCACGTCCCGGGCAGCATCCATACGAGGATGTAAGGGCCCTGGAATTATCAAGGATGCGGAATGACCTTAAGGTAATTAAAGAGGCCGGATTCAATGCAGTTCGCACCTGGAGTGAATTAATGGAAGAGGAGGTTGATCTGGTCCAGGAAAGTGGACTCATGCTGGTCTACGGTATTTGGATAGAACCCTTCGGAGAGTTTGGAAGTGATGAATTTCTATTACCCGCAGAAAAGAAGGTCAGGGGGATCATGGAGTGGTCGAAAAAATATGATTGCATCATCACCTACCTCATCATGAATGAGCCCATGGCAGGAAATTTGAACAAGGCTGGTGCTCAGAATACCTATAATCTGTGGACGGGCCTCAGGGATATTATTCACCAGGAACATCCTGGGATACCCGTTACTATTTCAAATAATTCTGCAATTGGAGAATATCTTAATGAGCGTATTTTTGATGTCTACGGATACAATTGCTACCAGTATGGAGAAGGGCTTCCCGGTTATACACAGGGATTTTCAAGTCATTTTACTTATCTGAAGGAAATGAATGGAGAAGATAAACCGGTTCTGGTTACCGAATTTGGCATGTCTGTTTCACCAGTGAACTGGGGTGGACTCTATGGAGGCAATACCCGTGAAAAACAGGCAAGCCATATCATCGAAAATTTCAGCCAGATGCTGGACTCTGATGTCGATGGAATATGTCCTTTCTACTATGCAGATGGCTGGTGGAAAGGTGGAGAACCTGCCGTTCATAATCCCTGGCCGGAAGAGTGGTTCGGTTACTGGGGATATGCTGATGAAAAAGATACCATCGGTTACCCGCGGCCCATCTGGTACGAATTCAGGGATTATAACCAGGCCATTATTGCAGCTCCCAGGAACCATAAAATTTACCAGGGAAAAGTGCCGGTGGAATTCTACCTGTCGGATGAGGTAAAACAGGCCAGGATCATTCATAACGACAAGGTAATCTACGACAAAGCAGTTAATCTTTATCATTTTACAGACGAAATCATTTTTGAGGAAGAGAATATGACTGACCGTGAACTGATTTTCGAATTCTACAACAAAGAGAAAGAACTTCTAAAATGGGAATCCATCCTCATCCTTACTGCGAAGGATCCAGTAAAATTACCCGAAATAAGCCTGGAATTGAATACCACGGACCTGGGCAGGGAAAGCAACATAAAAGTAAGCTTTAATATTCTGAACGACACAAAATTCACCCTTGATAAGAATTTCAAATACCTCTTTTCGCACCATGTCGGATGGGAGCCCGGAGAACACAGGTTAAAAATTATCGACACCGGTATGAATGAGATATCAATCACTGATACCTATAAGGTGCCTGAAGAATCGCTTGTCACAAATGTATCTGCAGGGGTGGATATTAAATTCGGAAAGTTCACAAAAAGGATTTACAATCAGAAACTCATATATCGAGGTGACTGGGCTGATCCGATAAGGGTGGATAAGGTGGATTAATTTACCTTATAAAGAACAGGAAACTCAATATTATTTTCAGGGATTGTGAAACTCCTGCTTTCAGAAGTAACAATTACTGCTTCCACGTATTCTTCAGTAATTTATTATTTCAGGCGCCAATTGAATATCCTGAAGAAAAAAAACTGCACAGATAACTCTCATAATTATTTAAGTTGGCTGGTGTGCAATGTGTTTTGCTCAGTTATTTTCTGAAGGCCAGGTTCACTTCGCTCCTGCAAATACATGAGGGCTGCAGGAATCCGGAGCCCGAAGGAAGAATCCCAAAGGATTTTCTGTATCAGATCAATCCATTTTAAAAACCATTCCCGGTCTGTCCGACATATAAAATTCAAGGGAAGCTCCGTCCAGAATCTGTTGATGTGTAATGTATCCTTGTTCAATATCCTCGCCATTCAAAGTAATCTTTTCGATATAAATATTCTTTGATGAAAGGTTTATGGCCCTTATGGAAAATCTTTTGCTATTTGGAAGATCCAGGCATATTTCCCTGAACAAGGGAGTTCCGAAGATGTATTTTCCTTCGGCCGGATTTACCGGGTAAAATCCCATTGCACTGAAAACAAACCAAGCCGACATTTGTCCCATGTCTTCATTTCCACAAAGACCGTCCTGTTTATTGGAATAGAGCGTTGTAATGATCTCATGAACACGTTCCTGCGTTTTCCATGGGGCATCACCATAATTGAAAAGGTAGGCTACGTGATGACTTGGTTCATTTCCATGGGCGTATTGTCCAATAAGTCCGCTTACATCAATAGGACTCCCTTCATCAAGTTCAGAACTTACCGAAAAAAGACTGTCGAGTTTATTCACAAAATCTTCCTTACCGCCCATACTATTTATAAGGCTTTCAACATCATGGGGCACAAACCACGTATACTGCCAGGAGTTTCCTTCAATAAATTCGCTGTTTGCATTTTTTGAATTGTAAGGATCGAAATCGCTCCGGAATATCCCCTCAGAATCCTTTCCCCGCATAAACCCGATACTGGTATCAAAAAGATTTTCAAATGCCATTGCACGTTTTGAGAAATACGTGTAATCTTCATTTTTGCCCATTTTTTTTGCCATCTGCGCGATACAATAGTCATCGAAGGCATATTCGAGGGTCCTGGCCACAGAAATTTCCGGGGCAAGGTCGCGTGGAATGTAATTGTACTTTTTAAGGTAGCTGATATCGAAATCGTCCTGCATTGCGCTCTTTTTCATGGCTTCAAATACCATTTCCGCATCGAATCCACCAATTCCTTTAAGGTAAGCATCAACAATCACAGGAATTGAGTGATAACCGATCATGCAATTTGTTTCACTATTGCATAAAGGCCAGACAGGAAGCAAACCATATTGCTCGTATTGCACGAGTGCAGAGTTAATAATATCACTGACCTTATCCGGGACGATCATTGTATAGAGCGGATTCGCAGCACGGAATGTATCCCATAATGACAAGCCTGTAAGCATGGTGAATGCCTCGCTTTGCTTTACCTTTCTGTCGAAACCCATATACCTACTATCAGCATCACCTGCAGTGAAGGGGGCAAGACAGGCATGATAAACTGCTGTGTAAAAGGTCTCTCTATTCGCAGTATTTTCGTCGCTAACTTCAAAGGTCTTCAGTAAATTATCCCATTCTTTATCCGCATCCTTAACTATCCTGTCAAAGTCCCAGTCTTCGATTTCAGTATCAACATTGTTCAATGCACCTTTAATATCAACCCCCGAGATGCCGACCTTTACCATTAAAGGTTTTTCTTTATGAATATCAAATATCAGGTTTGCAACAACATGTTTCCCGGATACCGAGTCTTCATTTACAAATTCATTTCCATCAACAAGAGATGAAAAACCCTTTATAGGATCAGAAAGCCTGGCTGCAAAGAAAACTTCATGTTCCACCCAATATTTCTCATCTCCTTCTCCCCAACCTTTGGAACGATGTGAGCCCACAACGAGGGTGTCATTGATTATTTTCAGGTATCCGCTTAAAATAGAATCGGTTTTAAAGCTGTGAGCCAGGTCGATTATAAGGTTTGCCGACTCATTTTTTTCAAAGGCATAGCGGTGAAAACCTGCTCTTCTTGTGGATGTGAGCTCAGCCTTGATCCGGTAATCATCCAGGAATACTGAATAATATCCCGCCTTTGCAATCTCGTTTTGATGTGAAAAACGGGAACGATAACCAGAATCCGGATTTTCACGGCTTCCGGATTCGTATTTTACTGCCCCTGTGGTTGGCATTATCAGGATATCCATTAATTCGCCTCGGCCTGTGCCGCTCAAATGGGTATGGCTGAAACCCATTATACTTGAATCGGAATAGTGGTATCCCGAACACCAGTCCCAGCCTTCGTTATGAGTGTCGGGGCTGAGCTGAACCATTCCAAATGGAAGGGCAGCACCGGGAAAGGTATGTCCGTGCCCAGATGTTCCGATCATCGGCTTAACATAAGTTGTCATTGATTCAGGTTTTTTTGCATTGCAACTATATAGAATCGGCATAAGCAGAATCGCGGGTAAGATTTTTAATTTCATTTCCTTAGATTATTCGTGAGATGCGATAAACATTATTTTTTTCTACCTTGAGTGTTCTTTCTTGTCCTTGCTGCCTGGTAACAAGATTTTCAACTTCCATTTCTGCTTCCAGGGGATATTCAAAAAAGCTGAATCCCCAGAGAATTTTTACATCCATATGCGAATAGATCACTCCTTTTTCACTCTCTAAAATTTCGCGATTATACAAGTAATCGTTTACAGCATTGTACACTTTCAGAAGTTCATAGGCAGCTTTGTCATCTATGCCCAACTTGAGTTTATTTCTCCTGAAATCCCAGTAAAGCATCCACATCATTCTATAGGCAAGGCCTTTAAAGAAAACATCCAAGGGTTCAAATCCGGCTTCACGAACTTCAATCTCATCAAACCTGCAATAAGAATCTGCCCACATCGCAAGGCTGTTCAGCCGGTCAGCCAGGATGGGTCCGGTACGGTTAATTCCAAAAACACCCAGGTCTTCAGCGCAGTAATTATAGCCCATTCTTTGCATCTCCACTACCCAGCTCAGATGGGCATGGTACTGGGAATGAATAATTTTTGGTGCTTCACATTCAGGTCTGTAATTTCCCTGATACTCTTTCTCCTCCGCCTCAGCTGCTTTATGGCTCTTTTGTATATCTGACTGAACATGATGAAATTTGTCACTCGACATATTAAAAGAACTATCCAGAAAAATCCCGTCGATTCCGATTTTATCATGAAAGTATTTCCATTGCTTCATCCAGTACGCACGGATATCATTGTCACGGAGATTAAGTGCACAGAACCTGGGAGTATAGTGATCGGCTTCTATGGCATTGGAAGCATTCCTCACGAAAGGAGACTCAGAATTTCTGATTACTTCCATTATTGACCCTTTATATGGAAGAAACTCTATGCCTTTTTGTTTTCCTTCCGGATGCATAAATCGTTCTGTAAGTGTTGAAACAGCAGTATTTCCCCACATCTCAACCCGGGCCCCGCCTTTTTGGGCAGCAGTGCAAAAACGCTCCAGTTTATCCTCTCCGACAGTTTCCGAAATTTTAAAATCCACGTTGCAACACATGTTTGATAAACCCCATGTATTCATATCATTCTGGCACTGATTGGGAATAAAAATGGTTTTAACACCTGTTGCAAGCATCTTGGGCAGGATTTCTTTTGTATACCTGTCAAAATCGGGCTCGGTCCATTCTTCGATTACACCGTAGGTGCCAATTCTTTCCCTCATCATACCTATCTGCGAATGAAGTTCATCATG
>CAYSAH010000141.1:0-4898 GCA_964428945.1 uncultured Bacteroidaceae bacterium
TTTCAATGAACTAAAGACTCCGGTTGTTGCTGAATTAATTCAACAAGCCAGACAGCACAGGAATATCCGTATTTACCTCGAAAGTACTATTGAAAGAATTGATGGACAGCCTGGCAATTTCAGGGTGAAATTATCGGGATTGGAAAGTATTGAGATAGGCGTTGGTTCTGTTGTTATGGCCTCCGGGTGGAAGCCCTATAGACCGGAAAGCAAAGGATTCTACGGACTTGGCGAAGTGAGGGGTGTGCTTACTTCTTCAGAGCTTGAAGCACTTGTAAAGGACAACAGACCCGAAAAAGTTGAATCAGTAGTATTTCTTCAGTGTGCCGGATCGAGAGACGCGGATCATCTTCCTTACTGTTCATCTGTTTGCTGCGGGGTGTCCCTTAAACAGGCAAAATATATCAGGGAATTATATCCTGATGCCATAGTTTATATCATATACAGAGACATAAGAACCCCTGGATTCCTGGAAGATTTTTACAAACAGGTACAGGATGACCCGAATATCATTTTTATAAAGGGAACTGTAAATTCTGTATCTGAATTTCATTCGAGGATAAAAACCGGAGTAAAGGATGAATTACTAGGGGAGGAACTTTCACTGGAATCCGACTTGCTTGTGCTGGCAACAGGTATGGTTCCCAATGATACAAGTGACCTTAAATTGGCTTACCGGCTTGGACAGGGTCTGCCGGAACTTAAATATGATTTCTCCGATTCACATTTCATATGTTTCCCTTATGAATCAAGGAGAACCGGAATATTCGCAGCAGGCTGTATACGCGCCCCGATGGATATTCCCTCCGCCATGGAGGATGGTTCGGGGGCAATGATGAAAGCCATCCAGATGATCGAATCGGTAAGGCGCGGCGATGCTGTTCATCCCAGGGCGGGCGACCGTTCCTGGCCTGAATTATACATGGAACGCTGCACCGATTGTAAACGTTGTACAGAGGAATGTCCCTTTGGTACTTATGATGAAACCAGCTCAGGCACACCGCTTGTTAATCCTAACCGTTGCCGCAGATGTGGCATCTGCCTCGGAGCCTGTCCTGAACGGGTTATAAGTTTTGCAGATTTCTCAATAACCATGATCTCTGAAAAGATCAAATCCATTGAGGTGCCGGATGAATTCGAGGAAAAGCCAAGGGTCCTTGTATTTGTCTGTGAAAACGATGCCTTGCCTGCCCTTGAAATGGCTGCAAGAAATGGCCTGAAAATAAATCCTTTTGTAAGAATTATCCCGGTAAGGTGCCTGGGTTCGATCAACAGGATATGGATTTCGGATGCACTTTCAAAGGGCTATGACGGAGTATTACAGATCGGATGCAAACCCGGAGATGACTACCAATGCCATTTCATTCATGGAAGTGAACTGAATGAGCAACGCAGCGAAAGCTTTGAAGAGACCTTAACAGGAATGATGCTTGAATCGGAGAGGATAGCTGCCAGGTTTGTTGAAATTACAGATTACCAGGGTATCATTAAACATATTGATGAATATATGGAGGAGATCGACCTGGTTGGACCGAACCCCTTCAAAGGCATGTAGACAGTACAAAGTTAATTTCTATGATCGACCTGAAACCCGATATTGCATTCAAGAAAGAACTGGAGAAAGCCAGCGGGGCATCGCTGAGTACCTGCATGCAGTGCGGTACCTGCTCCGTGGTATGCAACCTTTCACCTGATGATCTTCCTTTTCCTCGTAAGGAAATGGTTTATGCCGGCTGGGGAATGAAAGACAAACTTACCGGTAATCCTGATGTAGGGCTTTGTCACCAGTGTGGCGACTGCAGTACCCACTGCCCGAGAGGTGTGAATCCATCTGATGTACTTTCAGCAGTAAGGGAGGCAAGCTACCAGCATTATGCAAGTCCTTCCTTCGTGGGTAAACTGCTTTCTTCACCCGCATGGCTTCCATTTGCCATCTTATTGCCAGTGCTTATCATTGCAGGGATTATCTACCTCGCGGGAACGCTTAAAATTCCGGAAGGTCCGGTCAATTATTCAAAATTCTTTCCACATGCCTGGCTGAACGGATCATTTACATTGCTTACATTTTTATCCTATGGCATTGCAGCGATCGGGATCTCCCGCTTCTGGAAGGACCTGAAAAAACAGCAATATGAATTCACGGGCAAAAGAAAAGGTTTCCTGGCCAGCTTCTGGAAGGTGAAAAATGATATCCTGACCCATTCAAGGTTCAATAAATGCGAAAGGAATAACAGCAGGAAGGTCTCCCATTTTCTCGTATTTTATGGATTTCTTCTTTTACTGTTTGTAACCCTCTATGCAATCTTTGCTGCAGTTACCGACCGTTATCCACTGCCGCTGACAAATCCTTTCAAGATAATGGGCAACATTTCTTCACTGATGCTTTTTACAGGCCTTGGAATAATGATTTTCAACCGGCTGACCAAAAAAGAGGGGACTGAGCGAAGCAGCTACCGTGATTGGCTGTTCCTGATTGCCCTGTTCCTGCTTACGCTTTCCGGTACAGTGGTCGAGACTGCCCGTTTCCTTGACTGGACTTCAGCATACTATCTGTACTTTTTTCATCTGGTTTGCGTCTGGTTTGTGATTATTTACCTTCCTTATACTAAATTTGGGCATGTTATTTACCGGACTGTTGCGATAACTTACGCCTTTTCCGTTAACAGGAAATAATTATCTTTATTGAATGACTGGTACACTTATTAATGTAGGAACGGTCCTGCTGGGAAGTTCCGTCGGACTATTGATCAGGTCCAGGCTCCCTGAAAGATATACTAAGATCATGTTCCAGGTATTTGGATTGTTTACCATATTCCTGGGGATAAAAATGGCACTGGAGACCAACAATATAATGGTTATGATATTCAGTCTTCTGATCGGAACCATGCTGGGCGAGTGGTGGAATATCGAAAAAGGGATGGACAATTTTGCAGGCTTCATTAAAAAGAAGGCAAAATCGCGCAATGAGAAATTCTCTGAGGGTTTTATAACTGCTTTCCTTGTCTTTTGCATGGGATCGATGACCATCCTTGGCGCCATTGAGGAGGGATTGGGAGATAAACCCAACCTTCTGCTCACAAAAGCCCTGATGGACGGATTTTCATCCATGGCGCTGGCTTCTGCACTTGGTGCAGGTGTTTTGTTTTCCGTCATACCCTTGCTGATCTACCAGGGCGGGCTTACTATTTTTGCATCCCATCTGACAAATGTCCTATCTCCTGGTGTGGTTGCTGAAGTATCTGCAGTTGGAGGGATCCTTCTTGTAGGGCTTGGATTTGTCTTGCTGGATATTAAAAAAATACGCGTAATGAATATGCTCCCTTCTCTCATTATTGTTGTATTCCTGGCGATCTGGCTTCCTCCACTACTTGAAAAGCTCTTTTAACAATGGAAGGCATATCAGAACTTTATAAAAAGTATTCGGGTACGCAACCTGATTCAATGGAAGAGATCCCGAGGTCAGTTTCAACCCGACGGTATTTCAGGATCTTCAAAGGCAAGGAAACCTGTATCGGAACTTATTCCCCGGATGTAAAGGAGACCATTGCATTTACCAGCTTCGCAAGGCATTTCAGGGCAGCTGGTATAAATGTCCCTGAGGTGTTTGCCATTAGTGAGGATATGAATTACTATATCCAGTCGGATCTTGGAGATAACAGGTTGCACGAGATCATCACTGCCCGTTCAGGGGAAGAACTGGATCCAGCCTCAATGGAATTTTATAAGGCCGCTCTGACCCAGCTTGCCAGAATGCAGTTGCTTGGTCACGAGGGTCTGGATTATTCCATTTGTGTGCCTCGTCCTGCTTTCGACCGGCAATCTGTTTTGTGGGACCTTAACCATTTCAAATATTACTTTCTTAAGCCTACTGGTCTTCCTTTTGATGAGCAGCTTCTTGAGGATTCCTTTCACACTTTTGCCGACAGCATCTCTGCATTGCCGATGGAAAGCTTTATGTTCCGGGATTTTCAGACCAGGAATATTATGATCAAGGAAGGGGAGACCTACCTGATCGATTTCCAGGGAGGCAGGAGAGGACCCTTGCATTATGACCTGGCATCACTGATTTATGAATCAAAGGCAGGCCTTACCGAAAAGGATCGGACTTTTCTGATAGACCATTATATGAATATAGTGTCATCCTACAGGGAGATCAGCAAGACTGAATTTTTAAAGGATTTCTATGCACTCGCGCTCATTCGCGCCCTACAGGTAATTGGCACTTACGGATTGCGCGGAATTGTCGAAAAGAAAGCTGTTTTTATGCAGAGCATTCCACAAGGGTTGCTTAACCTGAAGGTGATACTCGATGAACTTGATAATACTTCTGTTACTGGCTATTTTCGTACACTTCTGGAAAAACTTGTTTTGCTGAAGGACAATTATCGCTCAGTACCCAAGGCTCACGACGGACTTACACTGACCATCTATAGTTTTTCATTCAGAAAACCTTTGCCGGATGATATCACAGGCAACGGAGGCGGCTTTGTTTACGATTGCAGGATGCTCAATAACCCTGGGAGAATTGAAGCTTATAAATCCCTTAATGGATTTGACAAGGAAGTAAGGTCATACCTCGAGGGAGACGACGCAGTTTCAGAATTCCTTAAAAATGTCAGGTTCCAGCTTGACAGTGCGATTTCGAAATACCAGCAAAGAGGCTATAAAAATCTAATGGTATCCTTTGGCTGCACAGGGGGAAGGCATCGCTCCGTATATTGTGCACATGCAATAGCAGAATGGAGCAGGTCGATACAAGGCTTACGGGTAATTGAAATACATCGCGAGATGGGCCTTGAATATTAAAACATTTTTGGATGTTGAATGTTCTCTTCACAAAAGTTTGTGAATGAGCAAGACAATGTGCAGCGATGCAAAAGCAATTGCTAAAAAGTCAA
>CAYSAH010000141.1:4908-8804 GCA_964428945.1 uncultured Bacteroidaceae bacterium
TTCGCTATTATTGCGGAAGATGTGGTGAACAGGTCGCAAAGGAAAAATGGGTATGCAAACCCAAAAAAATAGAATAACAATGGCGCCACGTGCTATGATCCTTGCAGCAGGGATTGGATCAAGACTCCAGCCACTAACAGATTCCTGTCCGAAGGCCCTGCTTAAATTCAGGGGAAAAACCATGCTGGAGCATGTTATTGCACAACTTGGTGCACATGGCTTTAAAGAGATCATTATAAACCTTCATCATCATGCTGATCAGATCCGGGATTTTGTAAAGCAAAACGATGGTTTTGGACTGGATATAAACTTTTCGGATGAATCAGGGATGCTGATGGATACAGGTGGAGGGATCATGCAGGCCCGCTGGTTCCTGCAATCTGGCGGGCCCTTCCTGGTTCATAATATTGATATATTTTCAGATATTGATTTAACAGAACTCTATCAGTTCCACCTGGAGCGTAAACCCCTTGCCACATTGGCTGTAAAGGACAGGCCAACCAGCCGGAATCTGCTGATCAACAAAGAAGGATTATTGTGCGGCTGGAAGAATAACCAAACAGGAAAGACCATCCTGGTGAATGCAAAATCAGAAATCCGTCAGCTTGCCTTTTCCGGAATTCACATCATCGATCCCCATATTTTTGATCTGCTTCCTGTTGATGAGCCTTTTTCTATGACTGATGCCTACCTGGAACTGGCAGAGGATCACAGGGTATTGGTATTTGACCATTCAGAAGGCAGCTGGATCGATATGGCACATCCTGATAATTTTCCTCAGCTTCACTGAGCAGGGAATCATTCGGTGCCAAAGATCAACTCTGTAAAGCATATCCCTCACTCCCCGAGATTTAGTTCCTTACTCCTGCAATACTCCCAAAACACGTCCTGCCGGTCAAAAACTCTGTGAATCTCTGCGTATACGCTCCAGCGATTCTGTTTGAAGCCTGCCGAAAAATAGTTCTCTGCGCTTAAACCTGTTATATCAGGAATTAATTTAATTACAAATCCCTTCCGGGCTTTTTTTTTGTAATTTTAGTCGGGTTTTCCTACAACATCAACCATAACAGATTTCAAATGAAATTTTCTTCACGTGTTGAACAAAGGTTTTACGAATTGTCCGGACAGGATCGAATCAGTACCACCATCCCATACATTACAGTTGATAATTTTCCAAAACTCGGCTTTTTTACTGCCCTTCGCTTCCTTGAATGGGTAAGTGAAAACCCGGCAGGAACTATAAGTCTGCCTACAGGTAAAACTCCTGAATATTTTATTAAATGGACAAGGTTCCTCCTGGAAAACTGGGATTCGGAAAAAGTGTTGAAATACAGGGCAGAATACGGGCTTGAGCAGATAAAGAAACCGATGCTGAACCACTTGTCATTTGTCCAGATCGATGAATTTTACCCAATAAGGCCGGACCAGCATAACAGTTTTTACCATTATGTTTCGAATTACTACATAAAGGACCTTGGGCTTGATCCCGGGAAAGCCCTTCTTATTAACTCCGAAAAGATACCGCTTTATAATAATTTGCATTTTTCGGAGGTCTTCCCTGATCATACCATAGACCTGTCGCTCAGATTCCGGGAAGCCAAATCCTCGATGGAGTTGACTCAGCAGAAATCTGTTTTTATGATCGACGACTGGTGTATTAAATATGAGGATGCGGTCCGGGAGAAAGGCGGGATAGGCTTCTTCCTTGGCGGTATAGGTCCGGATGGTCATATCGCATTTAATACACGGGGAGCGGACTTGTATTCCACTACCCGGCTCACACCTACAAATTTCGAGACCCAGGCCCAGGCTGCTGCTGACCTTGGAGGTATTGAAGTTGCAAAAAACAGGCTGGTGATCACCATTGGGCTTGAGACCATTGCCTATAACAAGGATGCTGTTGCAATAATATTTGCCGCCGGAGAATCAAAAGCCGGGGTTGTTAGCGATGCTCTTGAAAATGCACCGAAAAATGTTTTTCCAGCCACAGTACTGGCGAAGTTAAAGAACAGCAGGTTCTATATCACTACTGGTGCAGCCTGCAAATTGCAGGATAGCATAAGGAATTATTTTACAAACGGGGAATGGACCCATGAGAAAAGTGAACGGGCAATCCTTGAACTGTGCAAAAGAATAGATAAATACGCCCACAAACTTACCATTGAAGAGCTTAAGGAGGATATCTACTGCAAAATGATCCCTAACCTGGACCTTGACCTTGTTCAAAGTGTTATTAAAAGTATTGAATCCAAATTCCAGAAAGGATGTGATAGCGAGCAGAACCAGGTTTTTTATCATACAGGTCCTCACCACGACGATATAATGCTGGGCATACTTCCCCATGTGCACCGGCTCTCGCGAAATGAAACCAACAGATCGCATTTCTCAGTGCTAACTTCCGGCTTCACAGCTGTAACCAACGCTTATATCGAACAAATTCTAAACGATACAAGGATATTCATTTTTGAGGGCAAGATTCAAATGGTGCGTTACCCCGATTTCTTTGAAGAAGGATATAAGCACAAAAGAGATAAGGATGTTTATCATTACCTGACCAAAGTGGCTTCCGGCGAGCCCCATGAACGGAGGCGTGGCGTGTGTCACAGGGTTGTAAGAGATATCGTTGAAATATACGGAGTGAAAAATATCGATGAGCTCCTAATGAAGATCGATGAAATTATTGAGATCCTGAGAGAAAGCTATGATGGGGAAAAGAATCCAGTCCATATCCAAAGTCTCAAGGGAATGATAAGGGAATTTGAGGAAGAGCTGGTATGGGCGCATTTCGGATACCAGGTTAAAAATGTCCACCATCTTCGACTGGGCTTCTATACCGGTGATATTTTCACCGAGCAACCAACCCGTGAGCGGGATGTTTTTCCAATACTTGAGCAACTCAGGGAGATAAAACCAACTGTGATAAGCCTTGCCATGGACCCTGAAGGAAGTGGCCCGGATACACATTACAAAGTATTACAGGCTATTGCTGAGGCTGTGAGGCTGTGGGGAATGGAAGAAGACCTGGTGGATCTTCGTATCTGGGGATACCGCAATGTATGGTTCCGTTTTCATGCTGCCGAGGCAAATGTAATTGTGCCAGTATCACTGAACGCAATGGCCGTAATGGATAATTCATTTACAAACTGTTACCTGAGCCAGGTTGATGCATCCTTTCCAAGCTATATGTACGATGGAAAATTCTCGGAGCTGGCTATTAAAATCTGGGTTGAACAACTGAAGGAGATACAGCTGATCCTGGGCAAGGATTATTTCTACCAGAATGAAAGTCCCAGGACACGCACCACGCATGGCTTACTTTTCTATCGTGAAATGAAAGTGGATGAATTCCTTCACGAAGCCAGGCGACTCGAAAGATCTATGGAAGGTGCTATTTGATCCCGCCAGTCTGCACGCCACCTTTTTTCCTGTGTTCCACTATTCCATTATTCCATTATTCCCCGACAGTTTCTGCCTATCTCAAAATAAACCTTATTCCTGTTTATGCGTTAATACCCTGTTGAGCTTAATAATATGGCCTGTTAAGTCGTTTTTTGTGTATAGCCCCGCAAAGTGTATATTTGTGCCGAAAATTTTTGATATGGAATTGAACGAGCAGTTGAAAAAGAAGATAGCCGGGTGGAACGAGCGCCTCGCAAAGAAAACTCCTGAAGAAGTTTTAAAATTCTTCCTGAAGGAATATAAAGGGAGGATAGCCCTGGCAACAAGCCTTGGCGCTGAGGACCAGGTGATCACGGACATGATTTCGAAGATCGATAAAAAAGCTGCTGTGTTTACACTCGACACAGGCCGTTTATTTCCCGAAACCTACAAGCTTATCGATGATACCAATAAGAAATACGGCATCAGGATGGATGTGTATTTTCCTGATAATGCAA
>CAYSAH010000142.1:0-8802 GCA_964428945.1 uncultured Bacteroidaceae bacterium
CGATCTTTCTCCTCCTGATATCCATCGCGATCATCCCTTCCGTGTATTCGCAGAAAATTTTTACCGGAACAGTCGACTATACCTATAAAATTTCCGGTGACGGTTCTGAGCAAATGGCTGCCATGATGCCCACAAAAATGGTTATGAAATATGGCCAGAACGGACTTTCCATGTATATGGAAGGAGGCATGATGGCTGCTGTTATGGGAAAAACCATTGTCAACGGGGAAACCGGCGAGGCATTTATGGTAAAGGATTCTGAAAAGACCATTTTCCTTATGTCCCAGGCAGAGATTGAGGCTGAAGCTGCAAAAGCAGGAAGCCCTGAAATTGAAGAATTAAGTGATACAAAAGAGATTCTCGGCTATAAGTGTAAAAAATATATACAAACTGTTGAAGCCCAGGGGATGCCGGTGAAACAGGTTTTCTGGGTTACAAAAGATGTCAAACTTCCTGATTATAACGGCAAAGCCTTCAAAGGGATTGCCTCCCAGGGTGGGATGAACTTCGCCATCGACGGATTTCCAATGCTTATCGAGATCGACATGCCTGGAATGCCAGTGAAACTTGAACTTGAGGTTACAAAATTAGAATTTGAAAAGATCGATAAGAAGGAATTTGCAAAACCTGAAGGTTATACAGTGAAGCCTTTTGCTGATTTCAAAGCATTCTGATTTTATTTGAAAAACAGGGATTCAAGCGAGCATCCGAATTCCCCGCTTTCCTGATCTCCGTAAAATACAAGCCATAAAGCATGTATCCCGCTGGCGCCAGTCACTTTGGCTGTCAGGGTAATCCATTCTTCCTTTGAGGCTGCCGGGATATCAGCCTGGGCTATATTACCCGTCCATGGATAATCAAGCTTTAATTGAATAACGCCCTGCCTGTTCCCGGGCCTGACCCTTAACTGCACTTCTCCTGCCCCTTCTCCAAAATCTATGTATTTAAATGCCGCCCTGTCTCCATTCTTTGTATCAGTAAGTGCAAGTAAGCCCTTTTCAGGCTCTTCGATCCGGACATTCCCAAACATCCAGCACGAGCTTGCTGCGTCGATGCCTGCATATGCATCAAGGGCCGGCCCTGCTCCCTGTGAGGTCATTTCCACTTCCGGGATCGACCCGTCTGCCTTGAAGGAAATCGGTTCCACGCAGGCCCTTCGCATCATCCTGCTGTTGTGTGTGGCGCGGTGGTAAAAAACATACCACTGTCCCTTGAATTCAGCAATGGATCCATGATTGTTCCAGCACTGCGGATCAGAATGGTCATTGTCTATGATCACCCCGCCATAGGTATAGGGCCCCATCGGGTACTTACTGGTCGCATAGCCGATACAGGTCGGGGTCTGCCCCCTGCTCATGTCGGCATAAACAAGGTAGTAAATGCCATTTCTCTTAGTCATACTTGCTCCTTCATGGAAAAAATGAGCTCCTTCAGTAAGCACGCTGTCACGAATTGATCCTTCCTCCAGGCTGTACATGTCGGCCCCCAGTTTTGCCATTTTCATCGTAGACTGCCCCCATACATAATAGGCCTGCCCGTCATCGTCGATGAAAACACCCGGATCGATCTGCCTGAATTTTCCTGTATCCATTGGTTTCCCATTCTTAAAGGGTCCTGACGGACTGGCAGAAACCGCAACTCCTTCCGCATCCCTGTCGGGCTGGCAATAATAGAGGTAGTACATGCCATTCCTGAACATGCAGTCGGGGGCAAACAGGAGATTGTCATTATATGGGACCTGGTCATTCTTTCCTATACTTGCAAAAGTATTTTCATGGAGCTTCCAGTGTACCATATCATCTGTTGAAAGTACATGATAGTTCCTTGAGCAATACCATTCGGTTGATTCATCCACCGAACAGTAGAGATACAGCCGTCCATCATCCCAAAGCCGGGCAGCAGGATCTGCCATGTAAATCCCGGGGGGCACAAGCGGGTTCTGGGAATATGAGATCACTGTGAACAGCAATAAAAAAAACAATGCAATCGTTTTCATGGCAGAATAATTAGCAATGCTAATCTAGTAAAAAACTGCCTTTCCACCGTCCTGCAAATACAACTTCTACTGATTAAAAATTTACCTGGAATTTCTTTTGAACCCTGCAGTGAATGGGTGAAATTATTCCAGACAAAGTATGAATTTTAGAACTGGTACGATGTTTTATTTGTAATTTGCTGTTAATCCCATTAATTTGAATAAGCCTTAACCCTGTCTAAAATAAGTATATGTCTGCAGTATTTTTTGAAGATCAAACAGAATTCAGGCAATGGCTTGAAAAAAACCACGACAAAGAAACAGAACTCCTGGTCGGTTTCTATAAAAAGAACAGCGGGAGGCAGAATATGACCTGGTCGCAGTCAGTGGACGAAGCCCTTTGTTTTGGGTGGATCGACAGCGTTCGCAGGTCGATTAATGAGGATAGCTATTGCATCCGTTTTACACCCAGGAAAAAGACCAGCATCTGGAGCAATGTGAATATCGGGAAGGTGGAAATGCTGACAAAAAGTAAGCGCATGCATCCTTCAGGGATCGAGGCATTCATGCAGCGAAAAGAAGAAAAATCAAATCGCTACAGCTTTGAAAACAATGCCCCGGTTTTGCCCGAAAATTTTGAAAAGATTTTCAGGAGCAATAAAAAAGCCTGGGAATTTTTTAATGCCCAACCCCCATCCTACCGTAAAACAATTATCTATTGGATCCTCTCCGCCAAACAGGAAAAAACGCGGTTTTCAAGACTTCAGAAAACGGTGGCAGAAAGTGAACATCAAAAACGGGTCTATAATTAAATTAAAGCCAAAATAACTGTTTTTTCCTGATGCAGCAAGTGCGCTTCAGATGCTTTAACCTTCCTGATAAAATCCTTTTCCGAATTAACTAACTGACTTTCTAAAGACCTGCATACCCGACTTTCCCGATCCATAAAGAAAATGATCATGCACGATTAAAAACCGTCATTTCTCTCAACTTTTTTACTTACTATTGCAGCTTTAAAATCCGGGGAGAATGGAAGCCTATTACGGTGAATTAGCGGCACTTCTTGTTGCCATCTTCTGGACTGTAACCGCCATGGCATTCGAGCGGGCCAGCCTGAAGATCGGATCACTGTCACTCAACCTGATCCGACTGATGATGGGATTCATTTTCCTCTCGGTCTTCGTCTGGATCAAAAGAGGATTGCCCTTCCCTTCCGACGCAAGCAGCTTCAACTGGACCTGGCTTGCAATATCCGGACTGGTCGGTTTCGTCTTCGGTGATCTTTTCCTTTTCAAATCTTTCACACTCATCGGATCACGGTTTGCCATGCTTATAATGACCCTCGCACCGCCGATTGCCGCCCTGGCAGGCTGGATCGCCCTGGGTGAAAAATTGTCGCCCCTTAATATGACAGGTATGTTCCTTACTATTATGGGTATATCCCTGGCAATATTTGTGAGAAAAGACGGGAAGAAGGGCTTTTCAATGAAGCTGTCCTTAAAAGGCGCCCTCTTTGCATTTTTCGGTGCAGCCGGACAGGGGATTGGACTCGTTCTCAGCAAATACGGGATGCATGACTACGATCCCTTTGCAGCAACCCAGATCAGGCTGATCACTGCAATTTTAGGATTTGCCATTATTACCACCTGGATGCATCGATGGAAAAAAGTGATCGCAGCAACCCGGAACAGGCAGGGAATGTCTGCCGCAACACTCGGATCATTTTTTGGACCTTTCCTTGGTGTTTCATTTTCCCTCCTGGCAATAAAATATACAGAAACCGGGATCGCAGCAACCATCATGGCCATAGTCCCCATCCTCATAATTCCCCCGGCTATCCTGATCTACAAGGAAAAGGTCAAAACACTTGAAATTATAGGATCGCTCATCAGTATCTCCGGCGTTGCTTTGCTCTTTCTTTCCTGAGACCTGTTAAAAAGAACCTTAAAAAATCAACTGTCCCATTTCTGAGTAATTTTCAATTAAATTATCTTCATGAAAAACTGAAGCCATGAAAAAAGTTATTCTTATTCTTGCGTAATGCACCCTGTCATTGTCTTCATTTGCTCAAAGCCAGGGACTTGGGGTGGGCGTTATTATTGGAGAACCAACAGGCCTAAGGGTCTACTTCGGCATTGCCTGTCACTTCCGTGCCATTCCCCAGGAAGTATTTCCGGAAGTAGCGCCTATCCTTGATCTTCTGCCAGCAACCGACCTATTCTGCAACTGGGCCATGGGTATACGCTATTACCTGTAATAAATTTGTTCCCTTAACTCTCCCATACTAATCCAAACTTTAATATCGTTCTATAATATGTCAATCCTATAATTCCATATCTTAGTGCAACTTTAATCCAATAATATTTCCGTCATGAGAAGAATCCCTTTACTCACGCTGCTGTTTGCAGTAATTTTTACTGCGTCCTGTTCTAAAAAAACCTCGGAGATTGCCAATTCAATTCCCGATAATGCTTTCGTCGTTGCAACTGTCCACCCGCAACAAATCCACGACAAGGGGCAGATTGCCTCATTTGAGAAGATCACTACGGAGATCGATAATGAGTTCCTCCGGGAAATTGTTAAAGATCCTGTAAAATCGGGCCTTGCAATTAACGAATACGCGTACTTCTTTTCTTATTTTGTCGATGATGATCCTTTTGTTGGAGCTACTGCTGTTCTGAAGGATGCGAAAATGTTCACATCCATGATCACCACTTTGATCGCCGGGGAAGATGTCAGTATGATTGAATTCGAAGGCTATTCAATGGTCGCCCCTGATAATGACGATGCTGCCCTGGCCTGGAACGACAAGCAGGTTATTTTTCTTTCATCTCCTGAATTAAACAAATCGACAGATGATTGGAAAACACAGCTGATCACCTTATTTGATCTCCCAAAAGAGGAATCTGTTACCACGATCGTTGACTTCAACAATTTTGCAGGAAAAATGAAGGATATGAACATCTGGTTTACAGGGGATGAGTTTAAAAAACTCCTTGAAAAATCAGGTAAAATGGACTCGGTCAATATCAACCTGCCCATGGACCTTAAAAATAATTACGTTCAATTATTTGTGGATTTTGACGAAGGTGCAATGAACATCCATTCAGAAACCCACCTTAGCGATGAAGTTTCAAAAGCTACCGAGACCTTCATGGTTGCCAAGGAAAACCTGAATGCTGACCTGCTTGAACTTGCCCCGGGAAACGACCTGCTTATGGCAATGGCTTTCTCAGTTGAACTGGATAAGATGGTTGACATGATGAAAAATTTCACTCCTCCCCAAATGGACAGCGTTTCAGGAAAGATTGAGCAGGCAACCGGCATCCCGGGAAAAGATATACTGGAAGCTTTGAATGGCGATTTTGTGCTATCGATCAATGGCGCACCTGAAGGTTCGGCGATCCCTGTCGAAATCATGATCGGCATCGGCCTCGACGATGAATCCCTCCAGGACAAATTGATCGGTAAGGCAGGGAACTTTGCCAACGTTGAAAAGGATGGGGATTTCTTCATGATCAATGCAAACGGGATGGAACTTTATAGCGGAATAGTTAAGGGAGTCTGGATCATTACTAATGTTTCGGGTTACAAGGATGCTGTAAGCGGGGAAGGACTGGAAAAAAACCTTAATGATTCAAAATTTTCCGAGTATGCAGGAGGTTCCATGGGAATGTATATCAATCTCGATCTTACTACCTATCCCGCAAGTCTCCAGGCGATGATGTCTTCTGGAGGTGCTCCGAAAATGCTCGAGATGCTTGCTGAATCATTTTCCTTTATCGGGATCGAGGGATCAAATTACAAAAGCGACATGGTACTGAAGACTTCAAAAGAGGATGAAAACAGCCTTTACACCCTTCTTAAACTTATGGATTCGGTTGAAAAGAACAAGTAAAATTCTGAATGACTTTTAGATTTGAAAAACTGATTCCGCTTCCCATGTTAGAGGTCCCTTTAAGGGGATCAGCGATCTGGGAAGCGGATTCCTTTATATTCAGCCCAGGCAGGAGCTACCTGGTGGAAGCCGCTTCCGGAAAAGGAAAAACATCTCTCCTGTCTGTTATTTACGGCCTGCGTAAAGATTACCGTGGAAGCCTATATATCGATGACAAAAATGCCCTGGGCCTGAAACTCAGGGAATGGTCAAAATTGAGGAAGCATAAAGTTTCATATATTTTCCAGGGACTCGAGCTCTTTGATGATCTTACCGCCCTCGAAAATATCCTGCTTAAGAATAAGATCACCGGCTATAAATCAAGTGGACAGATTATGGAAATGGCGGAAAGACTCGATATAGCCGCCTCACTCAGTAAAAAATGCAGTATACTTTCCTTTGGACAAAAACAAAGGGTGGCAATCATTCGTGCCCTTTGCCAGCCTTT
Organism: uncultured Bacteroidaceae bacterium; assembly: GCA_964428945.1. Taxonomy (GTDB): domain Bacteria; phylum Bacteroidota; class Bacteroidia; order Bacteroidales; genus M55B112. Next base: position 6,361 of record CAYSAH010000142.1, read on the forward strand.
TGAATATTTACTTGCAGATGAATGCTTCAGCCATATCGACAAAAAGAACAGCTTTGATGCAATGAAGCTGATCAGAGAATAATGTGCAGGCAGGGAGGCAGGATTGATCCTGACCTCCCTTGGTAATAACGACCACGAATTCGATACCCGGCTTAGCATATGAAATACCTGTTTAAAATATTGTGGAAAGATCAGAGCCGTACCCACCTGCTTTGGGCAGTGCTTGGCACAATGGCCGGCTTTGTTTTGTTGCTCTCAGGAATACATTTCTATGAAAATATGAAAGGCATCCTGGCTTCAAACCAGGACCTCCTGGACCCGGAATTTATTATAATCAACAAGAAGGTTAATATCAGCCAGACGCTCGGCCTCGGAAGCGGTGGATTCACTGAAAAGGAGATCAGGGAGATCGAAGACCAGACCTTTGCCGATCGCGTTGCTCCCTTTATCTCGAACGAATTTCCCATCAGCGCCTTTACCAAAAGCAAACAGTTTCCGAATTTCTATACAGAGTTGTTCTTTGAAGCAGTGCCCGACGAATTCATCGATGTTAAGTCCGATGACTGGAGCTGGAACGCGGATAAGGATTATATCCCGGTAATCCTTCCCCAGGATTACCTGAACCTTTATAATTTTGGTTTTTCACAAAGCCAGGGGCTCCCCCAGATCCCGAAAGAGATGATCAGCATGCTGCATTTCCAGGTCATTCTTAAAGGCCGGAATGAAAAAGCCACCTACAATGGAAAGATCATTGGTTTCAGCAACAGGATCAATTCGATCCTTGTCCCCTATGATTTTCTAAACTGGGCCAATAAAAAATACGGGTACCTTGATAAGACTGAACCTTCAAGAATAATCCTGGTGTCGAGTGATCCGACCGATCCTTCGATCATAAGGTTTATCGAGGACCGCGGCTACGACACCATCAGGGAAAGGCTGAAAAGCAGCAGGCTGAATATCATCCTGAAATTTGTACTTAGCTTCCTCGTTTTGGTTGCCGGGATCATCATTGGATTGGCTTTGCTGATCTTCATGCTCAGCCTGCAGCTGATGATAAGCCGCTCATCCGAAAAAATCCGACGCCTGAATAAGCTGGGATACCACTACACTGAAATTGCGGGTCCCTATATACTTATTCTTTTCTCTTTGCTCTTCCTGCTCACAAGCTTGTCCCTGGTTGCCAGTTCTTTGCTGGCACAAAAATTAAGCAATATGGCCTCAGCATGGAACCTTGAGATCAATTCCGGCCTTTCACTTACTGTATACCTGGTTGCTTTCGGACTGGTCTGCCTGCTCTTTATACTGAATACAGCTTCCATCTGCCTGAGCACTAAAAAGCTGTGCAAGGGAAAGTAGATGACTTTCATAATTTCCTCTATTTTTTTTTAATATTCAAAATATTGTTTATTTTTGCAAGCCCAAATAGAGGGTGGGAATATTTAAAGAAATAATATCAGATCAAAATGGCAAACCATTTATCAGCAAAAAAGAGGATCAGGCAGGCTGAAACACATAAGGTAATAAACAAGTACCAGGCACGTACAGCCCGTAATGCGGTTAAGACCTTAAGAAGTACTACCGATAAGGCCGCAGCTGCGGAAATGTATCCAAAAGTTGTTGCAATGCTTGATAAACTTGCAAAAACAAACATTATCCACAAGAACAAAGCCTCTAACCTCAAGTCGAAACTTGCAAAGCATGTAGAAAGCTTGTAATAAGCTTTTTAATACAATATATTGAAAAACCTTCCCATTTTCGGGAAGGTTTTTTTGTTTCCGGCCGATATTTCATTAGCTCATCACATTAACTGAGAAAAGAGTAATGAAAGAATATAAGAACCTTACCATTAAAGAATGGTCCTTCGAAGACCGGCCCCGGGAAAAATTACTGAATTCAGGAATTCAATCCCTCTCGAATGCTGAATTGATCGCTCTCCTTATAGGAAGCGGGACCAAAGAAATGAATGCACTGGATATTGCAAGAAACATCCTTGGTTCGGTGAACAATAACCTGCACGATCTTGGCAAACTGAAAACCTCGGAGCTGGTCATGTTCCAGGGTATCGGCACAGCAAAGGCCATCACACTCCTTGCAGCACTCGAACTCGGGGCCCGAAGAAGCAGCAGCTACTCCCCCGAGAAGATCATTATCAAAAACAGCTCGACCGCCTACGAGGTATTGTATCCGATCATCGGGGAACTGGAACACGAGGAGTTCTGGATCATTATCCTCAACAGGGCCCACAAACTGATCCGAACCGAAAAGATAAGTCAGGGGGGCCTCACTGGTACCGTAATCGATACCCGCATGATCCTGAAACATGCCATCGAAAGGAAAGCAACCTCACTTATCATTTCTCACAATCACCCCTCCGGAAATAAAAGTCCAAGCGAGGCAGATATAAACATCACGAAAAAGATAAAGAGCGCAGCCGAGATCATG
>CAYSAH010000143.1:0-8794 GCA_964428945.1 uncultured Bacteroidaceae bacterium
TGGGGTCGATACTTCAGTCGTTGCGTCTAATATGTATCTCTTGTTTTTCCCTGAATATTCACGGCATCTTCAAGAACAATAGTGTTCCTATTTGAAGAGGTTATTAAATTTGCAATGACGGATATCCAGTCCGAATCCGAATTCAGGGAGGGAACAAGAACCAGCTTCTCGCCACCAGCCTTCTTGAAAAGTATTTTGTATTCAATTTCTATTTCCACTGTAGTCTCAAGACAATCAGCTACAAAGGAGGGGCTGATTATGAGCACATTCTTTTTTTTGTTTTTTGCCAGGGTTATCAATGTCTGATCTGTAAACGGAGAAAGCCAGTTCTTGCCGAATCGGGATTGAAAAGCCGTAAATATTTTTGAGTCATCTATATCCAAGTCTTTCACTATGGATCTTGTGGTATGAAAGCAGGCCGCATGATAACAATATTCATTCGATGCGGTATATTCCTCAGTGCAATGTAATCTTTTACAGCTTATTCCTGGATGTGTTGATTCGGCCTGTCTTAAGGGTATCCCATGGTAACTGAATAAGACTGCATCGTAATCTGAAGGATTAAAATTGATTATTTTCTTTTGCCACAATTCGATGAAATCTTTCCTGGGATGAAATTGGGGGAAGATATGGGTTCGTTTACACAATACATCTTCCGAAAGTTCATTATGTAACAACCGAGTCACGCTTCCGGTGGTTGAGGATGCATATTGTGGATAAAGGGGCAGAACGATTAATTCATCATAGCCGAGTTTACGAATCTTGGAGAGCTGCGTGCTGAGCGATGGTTCTCCATACCTCATACCAAAGTATACATCGAATTGATTTTTAAATTTTTCCTTCAATTTATTTTCAAGGTCCATACTGTGAAAAATCAACGGAAAGCCCCTTTCTGTATTGAGTTGCTCATATAATCTTGCTGATCGGAAAGATCTTATTGGGGCAATGAAACCATAAACAAGCAGAAAGCGGATCCAGGATGGAAGGTCAATGACATCCGGATCAGACAGGAATTCTTTCAGGTAGGACCGAACATCTCTAATTCTTGGGGATTCAGGGCTTCCCATGTTAATAAGTAGAACTGCACGTTTTTGTTTTTTCATCTTTTCATGCCATGGTAACAATTTCTTCAGCGGCCAACTTTCCTTGCCTGATACGGTCTGCAAGTCCAATGCCTCCCTGGAAATTTCCTCTCAATAACAATCCGGGATTTTCACTTTCAGTCTGTTTTACCGCCTCAAACCTTGCCCCACTCGAGATTTCATATTGGGGAATGGCATGGGTATATCGAAATATTTTAAAAAGGTCAGGTTCAAAAGTGGGAATGTTCATGAGGGCTACGAAATCCATTTTCACTTTATCAAACACTTGTTCATCCGACAGTTCTATCATTTCAGGCCTGCGTATACCACCCATAAATAAGGTAAAAAGTGCGCCATTTTGGGGAGCTCGATCTTTGAGAAAAGCAGAAGGAAACAGGATGCCAAGCAAATCCCTGTTTTCTTTGAAAGGAATTAATCCGCCAAATGCATCCGGAAGCATACCTTCCCAATTCCTGAATCCAACGCCAACCTCAATCACTTTTGCATACCTCAGATTTGTCAAGTCCTTCAACCTTTCATGTTCTAGTTCCGGTAATAATTCTGGTAATTTATGGGAACCCGTAGTAACAATTACGTTACTTGCAAAATAATTTTCGGAGCCCTTTCCGTTACTTAAAATTACCTTCCATCCATCTTTATCCCTGGTGATCTTTGTATGTCCTGAATTTAGAATAAAATTTTCCGGCCCTGTTATCTCGTACAATGCATCCACAAGGGATTGCAATCCTGCTTTTACAGAAAACACTTCGCGTGTCGCCTTTTTCTCAAACTCACTTTTCAATTTGAATTTTTTCCTGAATGAACCACCGATAAAACTTCCGTATTCTTGTTCAAGATTGTATAATTTGGGCAATGCATATTTAGGAATAAGGGTTCCGGGATCTCCAGCATATACGCCAAGAATAAAAGGATCAATTGCATAATCAAAAAAACTTTTTCCCATTCTTCTATAGACTAAATCCTTAAGTGTTTCTTCAGGATTCCTGCCACGTTTACGAAAAGGTTCACCCAGAATACGGAACTTATCCCTGGTTGTGAAAAGGGTGGTGTTTACAGCCTGCAAAATGCCTGCTGGCATTGGATGCCATTTGCTGTCTTTAAGTATATATCGCTTTTTTACCTGTTCATCAGCAATTTCCAGTTCAACTTTATCACCAAGATCCTCAAACAATTCTGCAACCTCGGGATGACCCAATACACCTGTGTTAGGACCGGTTTCATAAAGAAAGCCGTTTTCATTTATTGTCTTAATTGCCCCTCCGACACGATCTTTACTTTCCAATACAAGAATGTCTTTTTGCTCTTTTTTCAGGTAAAAAGCAGCTGTCAATCCTGTTATGCCAGCCCCAATAATAATGCAGTCCTTCCTGGATTTCATATACTGTTTCCGTGTTAAATAGTTCTGGAGAATGATTTCTGATAGGAATTATATTTCGGATCAAGTTTCATGGCAATAACCCTTATAAGAAGCTTTCCCAGCTTTGATGCTGAGATCTTTTCCTGATCAATGCTCAGTAACCCATCTCTTTCCAATTCTCTGAAATTATCTTCTGAAAAAGCCAGTATATCCTTCAGATCCTGCACCTCCATATTTATTTTAGATGCTTCAACCTTAAGATCCAGATACCCATTGCACATAATCTGATTTATGATTTCCCTGATAATTTGTTCCTTTTCATTCAGAATATATCCCTTTTCCACGGGCAATCCTCCTTGTTCCAAATAATCAATGTACTTCTTTGCCGTTTTTGTATTTTGAATATATCCATTGCTAAGCTGGCTGATTGCCGAAGCGCCAAAGGCATAGACCTGACCCGTGTGTTCTCTTGTGCATAACCCTGAAAATTCCTGTGAAGTGTTTTATCAATGTATGCTTTTGTCATTTCATCTCCAGGAAGTGCAAAATGATCCATTCCAATAGGGCTGTATCCTGCATTTACCAGTAGTGCATATCCCTTCAACAGCATATTCAATTTTAATTCCGGCCCCGGTATTCCTCTCTTTTCCAGGATTTTTTGATTTTTCTTCGCCCAGGGAACATGTGCATAAGAGAAGGTAACCATGCGGTCAGGTCTTATGTCTGTAGCCTTTTGCAGGGTATCAAGGTAGCTTTCCAGGGTCTGACCTGGTAATCCGTATACAAAATCGAGATTTACCTTAGCTGCTGTCTTCTTTTTGATGTGGTCCACGACTGATTCCAGGGGCAGTTTTGATGGTTTCCTGTTTATAAATTGCAACACCGATTCGTTGAAATCCTGTACACCTATGCTGAATCGATTAAATCCCATATCAGCGAGCTGATCAATGTCGGTTAGATTAAGGTATGCTGGACTGCATTCAATAGCTATCTCGCTGTCAATTGAAAAACGGAATAATTCCCTGAAGCGATTCATAACTTTTTCAATCAGATGCAATTCAACGGAATTTGGCGTTCCCCCTCCCCAATGCACCTGTATCACTGGCCTATCCTGGTCAATATATTGTGATACCCGCTCAATTTCAAGAAGCAAGATATCAAAATAACGATGAATGTAGTCCTGATCATTTCCGATCTGCGTATTGCAGCCACAGAAATGACAGAGCCTCGGACAAAAAGGAACATGAACATATAGAGAAATGCCCTTGGGTCCGGAGTTATTTGACTGTTTCAATGAATTGATGTAAGTCTCTTCACTGAATCCTTCATTGAACAGGTTAGCCGGAGGATAGCTTGTATATCTTGGCCCCGGAATATCATATTTCTGTATTATTTTTGAATCCATCTCCATGAAATTGTCTTTTTACGTAGAAACTCTGCATTCCATAGCTCAGGTTCTCCTTTTTCCTTGTATAATAATGTAGATAATATAATAACCACAAATGCCCAGGCTGCTTCTACACTGAAAAAGCCTTCATAATTAATACGCTCGGCAATAAAACCGCCAATAACAGCAATTAGAATTCCACTTAAATGTGTAACTACGATTTGGATCGAATAATCTGTACCTTCTCTTCCTGGTCTTACAAGATTCATGGATACCGTATACACTACTACCGTGCTCATTGAATAAGCAGTCCATAATAATGCCACGCCAATATATATGATCAGGGGAGTTGGTGTATTCACCATTACCGTTGAAAAATACAGAGCACTTAGGAAACTGTATAATGCCATAAGGAATACTGATTTTCGATTACCGATGTGCTTGATAATAATACCTGAAACAAATGCGAAAGCAGCTCCAAAAGCAGTACCATAGATCCCGGCAATAAAACCGATTTTTTTAATATCATAACCAAGGTCAACAAGAAAAGGTTTAAGCATAACCAGAATGCCTAAGATTCCTGAATAATAAATCATCAGAAAGACTATTCTACGTATGGCAATTGAGGATTTGAAAAATGACAACACATCTCTCCAATTCGGCGGTATGGAGCCCTTTGGGGCCAGTGTATCGGTATTACGTACATTCAATATTAAAGGAAGTAAGGCAACAAGAACTATTCCTGCCAGCAAAAACATAATCCCACTCCAACCAAGAACAGGATATAAAATGAGTAAGACGCCACTACCAAAAAGGGCACCCATGAAACTTCCAGATGATTGCATGCTGTTCCCAATGGATCGTTGACTTCTATGAAGGATTTTTATCGCAACGGCATCGGAAGCTATGTCCTGAGTAGCAGAAAGAAAAAATGCGATCACCATAAATACAATAATGGTTTCGAAATCTGTCTCCAGACTAAAGAATCCAATTGATAGAATGACCACTGAATAAAATAATTCTGAAGCTAGTATCCATTTCTTGTACCCGTGTTTTGTACCTGCATTTCTGTCAACCCATGGAGCCCAAAAGAATTTTAATATCCATGGAATTTTAATAAGCTGCATCAATCCAATGCTTTCCAGGGAGTAGTTCTCCATCCGCATGATCACCGGCAGTACAGTGGAAAAGAAGCTCATCGGTATGGACTGGGCCACATATAAGCTTAGTAAAGTTGAGTGTTTTTGAATTGCTTTCATTTCAGTTTTTCGACAAATGCAGGTCTAAAATATTGTAGAATTAACTACAAGTTGTAACTCAGGGTCAGACCAAACAATCTTGGTCTTCCAGCTTGTGCATATTCATTGCCTATAGCTGTAAACTGAAAGGAACGATAGTCATTGTCCAGCAGGTTTTCTGCCCAAACTCTTAGAATAAAATTATGCATCCCTATTGAAATGTTAGCTCCCATCAAGCCATATGCATCCTGTGAATACTCATTGGCATCGTTCCAATATACCTTTCCGATTTCTCTCCAGTTGGCAGAAAAAACCAGGTCATGGAACCAATTACTGTTCAGGGGTAATCGATATGAAGCTGATAAGAAGCCTGTTAGATCAGGTACATAGGGCACACTGTTTCCATCGTAATTAACTGATTGATCTTCCGGATCAGGAAGATATTCAGTAAATTTTGCATCTGCATACCCGAAGTTTCCCGATACACGAAAATTTTTAACCGGAATAAGATCAACTTCGAGTTCTACTCCATGGCTGTAAGCACTCGCTGCATTTTTTAGCATGGAACCTCTGCCACTTGGTACCGGTTGGTAAACTTGCAAATCCTTCCAGTCAATGTAAAACAGTGCAAACCTGACATTGGCCTTATTATTAAATGATCCCTTCCAGCCTAATTCATAATTCCAACTATATTCAGGATTGAAAGATTTGTCTTCATCGCGTTCAAATGTCGTATTAAATCCACCGCTTTTATAACCTCTTGTAACACTTAGGTAATTCATTTGATTGCTACTCCAGTTATATTGCAGAGAGAATTTTGGAAGGATTTCAAAGAAATTAAATGCAATGCTGGTATCTTCTGTCGGCACTACATTCTCATTAATATAACGATCATATACATAATCCAGCACATCTTCTTCGTAGTCAATTCTGATTCCCGCTGTAAATTCCAGACCTTCAATAAAAAGATCATTTATGAATCCCTGACCAAACAACGCCAAACCATATGTTGTTATATCTGTGTTTTTAATATAAGAGTAGGAATTAAATGGAAGATTAAAGGCCGTAATTCCATCATTTCCGTATGTAACACCCGTTTCCCTGTAATCCGGTTGATAAAATCCATATAACCCGGTGACCCATTTGAGCTTCGAATTTTCATTCGGATTGCTAATTCTGACCTCCTGTGTAAAAAGTTGCTGAGCCTGTTCGACAGTTACGGACAACAAATCTGCTGGAGTAAAATCCTGATCAATATCCTGTAATCCGGAAAAATTCTGATAAGATGTTATGATGTTTAACTGGATTTTATCCCCTTTCCAATCATACTGAAAGTTCGTACCAATGATGTCCCGATCATATGTGCTCACATGATCATAGTTTATAGGAGAAAGGCTGTTATCTCCCTCTACTATTGAGTATGGGTATCCGCCTTCACGGCTATTATCTGTATAGACCTGGAATACCATATTTGATCTTGAGGTAGGATTGTAGATCATTTTCATGCGTCCGCCCCCACTATTTAACCAATCAAGGTTTTGATTATTAAATTGATTAATAAGATATCCAGTGCGAGTTTTGAAATTACCGCTTACCTGTATAAATAGTTTATCCTTGATTAACGGACCACCTACACGCAATTGGTAGTGTTGATGTCCGTAATTCCCGATTTCTCCATGAAGTTTAATTCCCAGGCTGTTTGTAGGATCTTTTGTAAAAACGTGCACGATACCCCCCAGCGTATTACGACCATAAAGTGTTCCCTGCGGACCCCGCAGGACCTCGATTCGCTCAATATCATACATATCGAAGTTAAAAGTTGCTTTGTCAAATAAATCTACCTGGTCTATATAAAAGCCAACTGAGGGTGCGTTTATCCTAGACCCTATGCCACGTATATAAATTGGCGAAGTAAGTTTTGATCCATAATCCGGCATGTAAAGGTTTGGTATTATACCAGTCAGGTCAGTAGAGGTAACTATTCTGCTGTTTTCGATCTTTTGGTGGGAAAGTGACGTTACAGAAACCGGAACTTCCATTACGGTTGACTTTCTTTTTTGTGCCGAAACGACAACCCCTTCAAGTATGTACTGGTCGATCATGACGGAATCAGCCTGGGTGCTATTGCTTACTTTCTCTTTGTTTTCCTGAATCTTACTGTCAGTATTTTGAGTGTATCCCAACACTGACATCATAATCAAAGCAAAAAAAAATCCTTTCTTATACATGGTATTCTCAATTAAACCTTGCGTGAAGCTATATGTGAATCTTGGGGAAATTCTGAAGAAGCAAGGCGGATATATTTCTATATTCGAAGCTGGAAGTATACAGCCCTGATTTTCTAACGGTTATACGCTTATTTAGATTGTTTATATATTAATAAGACTGATTTTAATGGCTTCGGTTTGGGAAATGATATCAGTGTTCTGCAAGGTAATTTCCAATCTCCTTCGCAAAACCCTCGAAAGAGCTGAAGTCACGGGCAACAATATCGACCTGAATGCCAAGGCTTCTCGCATTCGCAGCAGTATATGGTCCAAAACAGGCAAATTTGACGGAGGAAGGGAGTGTCTTTATATCGATGCGTTTCAAAAACACTTCAACTTCGGCAGTACTGGTAAAAGCAATGATGGAATATTTACCATTCAGGATGGCATTTATTTTTTCAGGATCATTGGAGATCCCGGATGCCGCCGTAGTATATGCATTAATTTTCTGAACATACATACCTAACTGGCGAAGATCGTTTAAAAAATTAGGTACAACATTGGGTTCTGAAATTCCTTTCACATCAGGCGCCAAAACAGCAATCTTCACATTCTGTATATCTTCTGGAAGGTCTTTCAATGCCTGAACAATACCGGTTGGACTGGGCTCAAGGGGCCTGATTGCAGGCTCGACATGGAGTGTGTTTTGCATAAACTCAATATCCTTTCCGATGGCACAAAATTTCAGTCTGGCGATGATGCTGTCACTTAATTTCTGATCCTGGATATATGGCTGAAATGATTCAATAGCTCTTTTGCTTGAAAAAACTATCCATTCATAATTCTCAATATTGTCAATGAAATGATTCATTTCAGGATCATCCTCTGATATCAGCGTTTCAATCAATGGCCAGGATTCTATTTGTGCATTTACCCCGGAAAGCGCCTGATGCATTCTCTCAGCATATCCTTGAGGTGTAGTATAAAGTATCCACGTTCCTTTTGATGTACGATTATGACAGGATGATGTGATAATCAACAAAAAAAGTAAGCATAAATACTTAGTTTTCAAATTTAAGCCAGGTGTCAACATTGGTTCTGCTCTAAAAATGCCGGATGAAAGTATGTAATCTGAACGAATATGACAATCATATTTTTTTATCCCGATGAATTAAAAGGGCCTGTGATCAGGTAGAACCAAACTTTTACATAATAAAAAGGGGTTATCTAAAAAATATAGCAATTCCAAGAGAAAATAAGATCAGGAAGAGAGAAGATCCATAGTAAAAGGTTGATGCTTTAAAACGTGTTTTTGATGACGAGGAACTCTTGACATAGATTCTGCCCAGTTGAGACAGAAAAAGTGCAAAGATCATTAATGCAATGTGTTCAATGGCCCAAAATCTTAAATGTGCATCGTTACTTGAATCAGGGATTTCAAAGAGTGAGTTCTCTGAAGTGCTCCTGAGCAATATATAAAGAATAAGTCCCAGCAATAATTG
>CAYSAH010000144.1:0-8774 GCA_964428945.1 uncultured Bacteroidaceae bacterium
ACCTACCTTGAAGCAATTATATAAAATCCCGAATAAAATCATACAAACATGAAATCATATCACAAGGAACTCTGGTTTGATATAAAAGCCAGGCGCGAATTTATTAACATTACACCCATGGTAAACCAGTGCCTTTCCGAAAGCGGTATAAAGGAAGGATTGCTTCTTTGCAATGCTATGCATATAAGTGCCAGTGTATTTATCAATGATGATGAATCGGGTTTGCATTACGACTTTGAAAAATGGCTTGAAAAACTTGCTCCTGAAAAGCCCTACGATCAATACAGGCACAATGGTTTCGAAGACAATGCTGATGCCCATCTTAAGCGCACCATCATGGGGCGTGAAGTTGTTGTTGCAGTTACCCAGGGCAAACTGCACTTCGGACCCTGGGAGCAGATCTTCTACGGAGAATTCGACGGCAAACGGAAGAAGAGGGTGTTGGTGAAAATCATCGGGGAGTAAGAATAAGGAAAATAACTTTACTTGAAAAACAAGTCCGAGAAGTTTACCAGGTAGAGTTTCTCCGTTGCACGGGTGAAAGCTGTATACAGCCATCTCAGGTAATCCCTCGACATCATATCTTCGGTGAAGTATCCCTGGTCCAGAAATACCGATTTCCATTGTCCTCCCTGGGCTTTGTGACAGGTGACTGAATAGGCAAATTTCACCTGCAGGGCATTAAAATATTTATCCTTCGCGATCTGCTCAGCCCTGCTTTTTTTATTTGTAAGTTCAGGATAATCATCCATAATGTCCTGGTAAAGTTTACGCTGAGCTTCAACCGTTAATGAAGGCCCGTCGACATCGAGCACATCGAGCAAAACTTTTGCCTCGATTGTGATCCCCCCATAATCGATCAGGGAAATTTCAACATCGGCAAATTTAAATCCGTATATCTCCTCGAAACCAATGACCCGCTCAATCCTTGCAATATCTCCGTTGGCAATAAAATCAATTTTTGCCTCTTCATCCTTCCAGAAATAATTGTTCTTTACGATCATAAGCAAGTCTCCCCTGCTGATCTGTTCCTCCCGCCAGAGGATCTGTCCCCGGATGCCTGCATTGAATTGATTGGCCCTTTTATTGGAACGCGTCACAATGATTGTTTCCTCCTCACCATACTTATCATAACTTGAACTGATACAATCCAGGAGCTCTGCTCCTCCAACTCTTTCAACATCTTTAAAGCCCTTAAGGGAAAGTCCTGGTATATCAGTCAGATTGGCAGTTATCTTATCCCTGATTGCGGTTGCATTTATTAGAATTCCCGAATCCTTCTCATGCCTCACGATGTCCGTCAGGGTAAACTCCCTTACCTTGTATCCAAAAGATTCCAGCACCTTTCCGTCCAGGGCAGGACTCACATCCAGTCGTACAGGAGGAAGCTGGGCAGTATCACCGATCAGGATAAGCCTGCACCGGGTTCCGCTGTCAAGATATCTTAGGAGGTCCGATAAAAGGTTGCCGCTGCCGAAGAGGGAGTCGGGAGCGGCCTGGCCGATCATCGAAGCTTCATCGATAATAAAATAAGTGTCCTGGTGCATATTCCTGTCAAGTACAAATTCTCCCAGGCCGTCGCTCCCCGATCGTTGCCTGTATATTTTTTTGTGAATGGTCCATGCCGTATGCCCTGTATATGCAAACATTACCTTGGCTGCCCTGCCCGTGGGTGCAAGAAGTACCGATTTTAAGCCAAGTTCCTTTAATGTTCTTACAATAGAATTTACCACGGTTGTTTTCCCGGTCCCCGCATAACCCTTTATAACCATTAGTTCCTGTGGATTACCAGAGCCAATGAAGCTGCTTATTTCACTTATTAGTTCCTCCTGGCTTCCGGTTGCCTGAAAGTCAAGATTATCAAGTAATTTAGAGGAAATGAAATTTTTGATCATTGGTTTAATAAAAGGCTAAATTAAAATTTATAATTTATTTTTTTTGTTAAATTTGTGCGCAAACACATAATCAAATTTCCCCATGAAAAAAGTAATTCAGCCCATATTACTCGTTCTGATCGTTATACTTGGATACCTCGTTGTTGAGAGTATCATGCGCCCAATCCGCTTTCAACGTCTTGTTAATGAAAGAGAGCTTGTAGTTATTAACAAGCTAAAGGAGATCAGGGAAGCTGAGAAAGCTTACAAGGATGTGTATAAAAAATACACTGGAAGTTTCGACACTCTTGAGATGTTCCTCAGAAACGATTCATTTACCGTAATCAAAGCGATCGGTACAATCCCGGAAGAATGGCTGGAGGAGTTTGGTCTTGAAAAGGCCAGAGAAAAAGCAATCGAAGAAAAAGTGATTGTAAGGGAAACTTCCCGTCGCCAGGTAATGGACTCCCTGTTCGGAAATTCTTATCCGGTTGACTCTATGAAGTATGTACCCTTTACAGACGGGGTTGAATTTGAGATCAAATCCAACCAGATCCTTACTTCTTCAAACCTGATGGTTCAGGTAGTTGAAGTAAAATCATATTACGATGATATTCTTGAAGGTCTGAACAAACAACTTATTGTTAACTATAAAGATCAGCGCGTCACATTGACCGGTTTCCCGGGAATCAAATTCGGATCTTTGGAAGAAGGTACCTTGAGCGGTAACTGGGAATAGCGCTATATCGCTAATTTCTAATGCAGGTTCATAGTATCATATCCAATACTATTTCAGAAGAAATTTTGTCCTCAGGGCATCTGTCCATCCGTTTTATGACGGATGGATTTTCTTTGCTGATCCAGGATAAGGAATTCAGGCCCGTTGTGCTGAACAGGTTCCACGGTGATGCAGATATTTCCCTGAACAGTTATGTACTCTCCTGCAGTGACTGGCTTGAAAGACATACCTTGCTTGATGGATTTAAGGGTGAAATATCCATTGTCATCGACCTTGCTCCTGAAACCCTGGTCCCGGAAAGCCTGTTTTCCGAAAAGAATGCCTCAGCTTACCTTGCCCCGGTTTGTCAATTAAAGCCAGGTGATTCAGTCAGGTTCAGGCAGATCAGGAACAGGCCCTTTTACATTGTTTTTGCAGTACCTCATGTGATCGTCGAATTTGCAAGGCATTTTTCCAATGTACCAAGGATACTTACAAGTACTGAAGTTTCCCTTTCAGTGGCCGACCAGGTCAACGCTGCAGACCACCAGAGGGGATTCGCTATGATCGAGACCCAAAATTGTTTTATTAACATACTGCTGATCCGGGATGACCAGCTTGTTCTTTCCAATCACCTTAGGCTAAAAAATCAGGAAGAACTTGTCTACCATACCCTGAATACCTTGCAACAAATGGAATTCGACCGTAAAAATTCTCCTCTTTTCTTCACCGGATGCTGTAATGAAAATGAAATAAAAACCTTAAGCCGGTACATCAGAAATATCAAAGCCCTCTCCTATCACATCCTGGATATTGAGAAATCATCCATTCCGGAGCATGTTATTTTAGCTGAAGCAAGCAGGTGCGGATAATCAGCGGTAAATATAAAGGGAAACAGATCCACCCGCCCACTAACTTCAAGGCCAGGCCTACCACCGACTTTGCCAAAGAGGCCCTGTTCAATATCATCGAAAATAACTTCGATATCGGGGAGTTGTCTGTACTTGACCTGTTCTCAGGTACAGGAAGCATAAGCTACGAATTTGCGTCGCGGGGAGCAAAGCGGGTCACAAGTGTTGAAATGGATTCAAACCACTTCAGGTTCATCAGGAGCATGCTTGATAAAATGGAAATGGATGAAGTCAATCCTGTAAGGTCCGACGCTTTCAGGATCATAAGGAATCCATGGGAAGCATATGACCTGATATTTGCAGATCCACCCTATGACCTTAAAGGGCTGGAGAGCATCCCGGAACTGATACTGAACAATAAAATACTGGATAAGGATGGATGGTTTATCCTTGAGCATCCTTCAAAAATGAAATTCAATCATGTAAAGGGAATTTTCGATCACAGGAACTACGGGAGTGTGAATTTCAGTTTCTTTAAGATTCCGGGAATCTCCTGATCCCTTTCGACCAACAGTCCTCCATGCATTTCTTTGATCTGCTTTGCGGATCTATGCCTTATAACTATATCGCAAAGAAGGCGCAAGGGTGCACAGGAAGCACTTATTGGTTTAAAACTCCAGGATGAAAGCTTCCAGCGGATCGATCCGTATAAGTGTGTTTGCCGAGGAATCCCGCACAGTCAGTTCAAACAGCTTTGTGCTCCCAAGTTTATCCCGAAACTTATAGGTGCCAAATTTAAGTCCCATCTCAGGGAGAAGTTCAGCAGGGATCTTAAGCTCAAATTCATGGCTGCTGTAAGCATCAAAATTTACGAGGATCAACAGCCTTTGATTTTCCGCCCAGCGAACAAAGGAGAAGTCCTTATCAGTGTATCCGGGTGTGTTTTGCCTGTTGAATTCATGGATCGCGCCATATTTTCCCATCAGGGCATCACTTGTAAGGGTGAAATTGAGCAGCGTACTGTATGTCTTCCTGAGGCTGGATTCTTCATTTGTAAGTGAGGCGCCATCGAATGTTCCGCCATTCATCCATCTTACATGTGAGGGGACTCCCCAATAATCAAAAATTGTTGTTCTTCCTGTTTTTCCGTAACCTGCATCCCCTTCTCCCTCTTCTCCAAGCTCCTGCCCAAAGTAGATCATGGTTGGAGAAGTCCCAAGGCATGCAGAAACAACCATGGCCGGGATCCCTTTTCGTGCATTGCCTGCAAACTCAGGGCTGGCCAGCCTGTGCTCGTCATGATTTTCAAGAAAATGAAGCAAATGATGTTCAATATCTGAATAACGCTTAATAATACCCTGGATGTTATCAGTGCTGCCATGACCCTGCATAATGTTCTTCAGGGTGTCATAAAGGTCCACCTTGTCGTAGAGGTAGTCCATCTTCCCTTTAAAAATATAATCCCTGTAAATTTCAGGAACATAGATCTCTGATACCAGGAAGGCATCTTCCTTCTTCATTTTAATTGAGGAATTCAGGTAGCTCCAGAATTCAACTGGAACCATCTGGGCCATGTCGTAGCGGAAACCATCCACTCCCTTATCAAGCCAGTAGAGAGCAATCTGCTCGAATTTCTTCCATGAATCAGGCACATCTTTGTCTTTCCAGAATGCATAATGTTCTTCATAGGATCTGTTTTCAAATCCTTCCGGCAATTCATCAAAATCCTTACGGCCATCCGGTGCGATCCCGAAGTTAATCTTCACTGTTTCATACCAGTCATACAAACCGGGTTTTGAAGCCCTGGATCCGTTCCCGGTCCATTTTGCCGGAAATTCATCGAATTTTCCGTCCAGCAGGGGATTCTCTTCGCCTCCAAGCGGCAAATTACCTTCGCCAAAATCAGGAACTTCGAATGCCACCCCGGGGATATAATAAAAATTGTTATTTCGCTTGTACTCCACCGAGCTGTCATCATCTGCACCAAAATCGCGCACGCCGGCAGGATTGGAAAGTGAATGGTAATTCCTGGCGATATGATTCGGAACGATATCAATAATAAGCTTAAGTCCCTGCTCATGTGTCCTTTTTATCAAAGCCTCAAACTCCGTTAAGCGCTTTGCAGGATCAACAGCCAAATCAGGGTTTATGTTATAATAGTCCCTTACCGCATAGGGAGAGCCTGCCCTTCCTTTTACCACATCCGGATCGTCATTAGAAATTCCATAGGCAGTATAATCCCTGATCACACAATGGTGCAGCACTCCGGTATACCAGATGTGCGTCACCCCCAGTGCCTTTATGGCATTGAGTGCTTCCGGGGTAAAATCGTTGAATTTCCCGACACCATTTTCTTCGATGGTTCCCCAGGGTTTGTTGGTCGTATTCGTATTCCCGAAGAGCCTCGGGAGTACCTGGTAAATGACTACTTTCTGATCTTTTTCCTTTTCCATATTTTCTGATCGGGTACATTGCCAGGTGACACCCAAAATGACACCCAGCATAATTATTGAAATGGCTATCGTTTTGTTCATGGAACTAAAGTACAAAATATCCTGAAGAAATTCTGACCGGGCCGCTCCCAGGAATCAGAGAAAGGCTTAGCTATGATCTCTTGCAAATTTATATGCTGAAATCAGGACCAAAAGAATTAGCTTTGGAATCTCTGGCGCTGAAATTCAAATCGTACAGGCTTGAGATCAGGAGCAGCGATTGCAGATTGAAAGGGTGGGTTAATTAATTTAGATTATTATGGGGTACAAAAGGATACAACTTGAACTTCCAACTGGCTATTCAGAGGAAGAGCTCAGGAAGGCCATACAAAAAGTTGCTGGCACCGATGATTTCAGGTACGAGGTTGAGAAGAAAAGCCTGGATGCAAGGAAAATGACAAATATCCACTGGCTGACAGGCCTGATTGTCAGTTCAGAAAAATTTAAAGGTGAGGCCTATGTGCAGCCGGCCCCGATGCATATTCCCAATAAAAAACGTTCAGGGAAAGCAGTGGTTACAGGAAGCGGACCGGCTGGCTTTTTTGCTGCCTGTGTACTTCAGTTAGCTGGTTTTGATGTAAGCATTCTTGAACGTGGGTCAGAAGTTGAACAACGAAGCAAGGCCATAAGTGATCTGGAGAAAAAGGGTGTATTCTCTCCGCAGAATAATTATGCTTTTGGAGAGGGAGGTGCGGGTACCTTTTCTGACGGCAAGTTAACTTCCCGCTCAAAGCATATTTCAGAAGAACGCAGGTTCATTCTATCGGAATACATTAAGGCCGGAGCTCCTGAAGAGATCCTGTACATGGCCCATCCGCATGTCGGAACAGATAACCTTAAAAAGATCGTTTACAAGCTGCGCCAGGACTTCATGGAAAATGGCGGCAAGTTTTTGTTTGATACCAGGCTTGAAGATATCACAGTAAAAGATGGAAAAGTTAGCAGGGTTATAACTGACAAGGGGGAACTTGAGGCTGATCACCTTGTACTTGCAACGGGTCATTCGGCCTACGATACCTACAGGATGCTTATGCGGCATGGAGTGCAGTTCAGGACAAAGAATTTTGCAATTGGCCATCGCATCGAACACCCCCAGGCACTGATCAACAAGGCACAGTGGGGCAGGGAGAAACTGAGCGGGGTAAAGGCAGCAGAATACCGTCTCACTACAAAGACTTCATCCGGTATCCCGGTTTATTCTTTTTGTATGTGTCCGGGCGGAACAGTGGTTCCCGCTGCCGCATTCGACAGGAAGAGCGTGGTGAACGGGATGAGCTATTATATGCGCGACGGGGAGTTTGCAAATGCCGGTTGTGTTGCGGGTATACATCCCGATATGCTGGTGGGACACGAGTGTTCCCCGGAAGAGATCCTGGACTGGATGGATGCCCTTGAAGAGAAATTCTACAGCTTCTCGGACAGTTACATGATACCGGCCAGCCGTGCACAGAGTTATATGAAGGGTCATCGCTCCGGCGATCTTCCGGCAAGCAGCTATCCGCTTGGGATGAAAGCTGCATCCCTGTTCCAGTTCGTACCGCAGATTGTAAGCCGGGCCATTTCCGAAGGATTAAAGGATTTCAGCAGGAAGATCAGGGGATTTGAAACAGGAACACTCATGGGCCTCGAAAGCAAAACTTCCTCCCCCATCCAGGTGGTCAGGGAAAAGGATGGCCGCTGCGAAGGATTTAAGAACCTGTATTTCGCAGGCGAAGGAAGCGGGTATGCCGGGGGGATCATCTCGAGTGCCGCTGACGGTGTGAAGTGTGCAATGGCGATCAGCCGGGGAGAATAAGAAGTGAGGGGAAAAAGGATTTTTTGTCCACAGACGGACAGACTGGCGCAGATGGCAGAGGTACAAAGAAAGACGCAGAGGACGCACATTGACACAGTTGGGCACAGACCCTGAGACGGGCTGAGACGGACAAAAACGGACAACGATTGACACACATGGGCCCTGCCTGGTACAAATGGATGGAGCTTACAAATGTATACTCAAGGGGTGAATCAGTTCCTGGTAACGAACCAATCGAACAAGCCTGTAAACAATCGTTCACCATTCCCGTCGCAGATCATCGTTTTCACCTTTATCATTACTCTTTTCCTGGCATCCAGTTCATGAACGATCTCTTCCATAGTGGCATCGACCAATTCTGCATTACAGTAAGCAGTACCTGTCCCGGGTTTGCTGTATCTGATCTCGGCCTTCCGTATCACAGGTATGATATCAGCTTCCCGCTCCCCGTAGGCATCAAGAAGAAATTGCCCCGAGGTGGATTCGGCAAGGGCAAAGAGCACCCCTGCATGGAAAGTACCGAGGTGGTTCATAAGATCAGGTTGGAGTTCTATTTTAAAGAGGTAGCCTGCACGGTCCGATTCCCTGAGTTTCACAAGCTTGCTGAAGGGAATGTCTGATACTGATATATTTCTGGGCAACATAGGCGGGAAATTAATCCGGAGACTTAACGATTCAATATAAATTTTGAATATGACTTATTCACTTCCTGCCTTCCTGAAAGAGTTCGGATCTCCAGGAAGTACAAGCCATTCGTCAGCCCCTGGTCAAGTTCGATCCTGAGGTGGGGCTTAAGCGATCTGCCTGATAACACAAACCTTCCGGATGCATCCATGACCCTGTAATCGAATGCACCCCCAGCTCCGTTTAAAACAACATTTATATATTCACTTGCAGGATTTGGATATAAGGAATGAACAGGAGCGGACCAGACCGGTATTCCGTCTATATTACTGATCCCATAATTAATTGTATACCATCCTTCAACTGGGTCGCGCGACACATTCATCCCTGCATCTTCTGCAGTCAGGTAAAATCTCTGTG